>NZ_MPRK01000233.1 GCF_002021095.1 Solemya elarraichensis gill symbiont
GCGTAAAACCCAGTGCGAGGGCAATGATGCCCAGTAGAAACATAACAGAAGCCAGCTTGTTGGCCGGTTGAGAAACAGCTGTCATTCGATCCACCCGAGCTGCCGGTAGACAAACAATCCAATATATTCCTTGATGGCGTATGTTGATTCCTCCAGCGCCGTTCCAAGTGGATAAATAAAAAGCGGCAGGAATTTGCTCATAAAGAATGACATTATTTACCTTTATTTAGAATGAGTTAACTGCCTGACAGGTGTATTTATTATCCAGCTAAAACCGGCTCAAGTCCTCACCCGTAGAATCATGCCGCATCTGGAGCCGACATGCCACAGACTCGTGAACATCTTCCGGATAATTCTCTTCTGTCGGTATCGAGAATCTGTACAATGCATTAAGGATACAGACGTCCTTCAATCAGGTCGTTTGTGAGAAGCCCGATATGAAAATTATTTGTTATAAATTTAGACATCGCTGAAGCAGTAACCCATGCCCACTAAAACAGTCGCTATTATTCTCTGTACCTACAATGGGCAAGAATACCTGGAGGAACAGTTAAATTCCTTTTTGGATCAATCATATGATAACTGGAAAATTTGGGTTTCAGATGATGGCTCTGTCGATGACACAAGGAAAGTACTGGAAGGTTTTCAGGAGAAATTGGGGCACGACCGACAACATATATTTGATGGCCCCAGGGCGGGCTTTGCGGCTAATTTTCTTTCTTTAATCAGTAATGCCAACTTGTCAGCTGACTATTATGCCTGGTCGGATCAGGATGATATCTGGGATAAGGACAAGCTTCGCAATGCGATCAACTGGCTTGAGCAGCAGCCAGACACCATTCCCGCGCTCTATTGCTCCCGTACCAGGTTAATCGACGAGGATGGCGAGGAAATCGGATTTTCACCGCTATTTGGGCGAACCCCGAGTTTTGCCAATGCACTGGTACAAAGCATTTCGGGTGGCAATACCATGGTTTTTAATAACCAGGCCCGTTCATTGTTCAGTCATATGACACCCGGTCTGGAAGTTGTCAGTCACGACTGGTTTGCATATCAACTCGTCACTGCCAGTGGTGGTCGTGTCTATTATGATCCAAAGGCAACTCTCAATTATCGTCAACATGGTGCTAACCTGGTTGGTGAAAACAGATCCTTGAAAGATTGCCGGGAATATTGCCCTGTTCATAGCAACCATTCTGAAAAAAATATAATGGGCATTGAGAAGTTAGAGGAATTAGCTGAAATCAGGCAGTTCAATCCAAAACAACCAATCACCAACTTGATGTATGGAACATGGAAGTCGAGGTCTGATTTGGTTAGTGCCTTTGATATTCACACTCCTAAAGGGCAAAAATCTTTTTACCTGTGGTTTTTAGCGGACCAGACCAACGAATTCAATATGCGGGTTGATCGGTGCCACAATCCAGATCCATCACACTACCATGATAATGAGCCTGGCTATCCGCATAAAGATGAGCGTACCAGCCCATCGCATGCGATAAGAAAGCTGAAGCAGAAAGTTTTTAGAAAATGTGTTGGCTCACTTAGGATGGTTCTATCAGATCGGGCATTCTTTTCCCTGAAAGTTTTATACCTGAAGCTTGGTATGTTAAGAGCAAAGATCAGGTACCGATATGAACTGGACTCCTATGATATGTTGATTAACTCTTCATCGTCGCAGGAACCCCCATCTACCCACTCACCCTCACCTAAAAGCTCTGCTGTTAACTTGATAGGTTATATATATGCCGAGCTGGGTATGGGAGAACACGTACGAATGACGGCAGAAGCCCTCTCCGGGGTTGGACATGATATTGCAGCTGTGAACTTTGATATGGCGGCTTCAAGACAAGATGCAGAGTTCAATTTTAAGACAACAAGCGAGCCGCTGCACGATATCAATCTGTTTCATGTCAATGCGGAAGCCATGTTGCTTGCATACAGGTATTTAGGCAGGGATTTTTTCCAAGGAAGGTATAACATTGGCTACTGGGCCTGGGAGCTCTCAAAATGTCCTGATGACTGGTTGATGCCTATAGAGATGATGGATGAAATATGGGCTCCGTCAGAGTTTATACAGACCGTATTTGCCGCTAAAACAAGCAAGCCTGTGAAGTTGATGCCGGAGTGTGTGGAGTTGCCAGATTTTAAATCCCGGCCACGCAGTTATTTTGGCCTGGATGAGAAAAGTTATATTTTTGTGTTTGCTTTTGATGCTTTTTCGTATTTGGACCGGAAAAATCCGGAGGCTGTCCTTGATGCATTTGAGCAAGCTTTCCCGTTAGGCACCGAGTCTGTGACTTTAGTTATCAAGGTTATGAATGGCTCGAATCAAAAGCCTGCATGGGTAAAGCTCAAGCGCAGAATTGAGGCAAACAAACGCGTTGTCATGATCAACAAGACAATGGACCGAACGGATTTTTTTGCACTGCTTGAAGCAAGTGACTGCTTTGTATCCTTGCACAGATCAGAAGGTTTTGGCCGTATTCCTGCGGAAGCTATGCTCTTGAACAAGCCTGTTATCTGTACAGGTTATTCCGGTAATACGGATTTCACCAGGCCTGATAATTCGTTGCTTGTGGATTTCAATCTTATTCCCGTCCAAGAGGGGCAATACCCATTTTTCGAGGGCCAACACTGGGCTGACCCCAAAGTTGAATCTGCGGCAAAGCATATGCGACACCTATACGAAGACAGGGAATTTGGCCAGAAGATAGCTTCTGCAGGCGCGCACTATATTCAGCAAAACTTTAATAAAGAAGTCATCGGTTCGTTGTACAGAAAACGTTTGAATGAGATTGCAGGAGTACGTTCATGAAAGAGTGCAGTGGCGGGAATTCAAAGTTAGAAGCAATGTGATCAAGGTTTGTTAAAATGCCTGGACGAGAAAGAGAAAAACTGGTCATACAACGAGATGGGTTTGTTCTCAATCCACATCTCTGGCAGGAACAGTTCTACGAATATGACTATATTGGAGCGCCCTGGCCTCCACATATTGAATTAAAAGACAGTCTGGGGAGATGCGTACGCGTCGGGAATGGCGGGTTCAGTCTCAGGAGTAAAAAGCTTCTTACGCTACCATCTGAACTCAGCCTCCCTTTTGAAGAGAAAGATGGATTGTTGAATGAAGATGTGCTGCTGTGCGCGAGTTTTAAGACGACTCTTGAACAGCATGGTGTGCGTTTTGCCCCCGTTGATGTTGCACGCTGGTTTTCACATGAGCAAGAAGTTAAAGAGATAGAGGCGATAAAACCGTTTGGATTTCACGATTACTTCGGTGAAAACAAGTTCTTCCCCCGCTTCCCCCCTGTTATGACGAACCCCCTTGTTCATCTTGATTATCTTGATGAGTTCGATTTTGATGGCTTAATCAAGAACGACACCGAGTTGACTAAAACGCAGCTTGAAGAGATTTTTAGCATAATAACAATTCAACAAAACCACCTGGTGACTGAACGAAACCAGTTGGAGACAGAACGAGACCAACTGTTGGCAGAGCGAGATCTCATTCTTAATTCAAACTCCTGGAAGTTGGCTCGCATAATTGCTTCCATGAAATTCTGGGCCAGATAGATAAATTAACGCGCCCCGTTCAATGATGTAAAGAGTATCTCGGGCTGTTCGGATCCCGGGTCATCGCTTTCTTCGCCCAGGAAGTCAGTGGCGAGACTGCTCTTCTTGATCTGGAAGGTGAAGTCTCCTTCGGTCTGGATGAAATCGGTACGCGTGTTTGGCAGTTGCTCAGGGAGAGCGGTGATCCGCAAACAATATTTGATACGATTCTGGCTGAGTATGAAGTCACTGCTGGACAGCTGGAAACTGACCTGGATGCGCTGTTTGAGAAATTGCTGCCAGCAGGCCTGGTTGTAAGAGGAGAAGAATGAATCGAATGAGACGAGTTGCATTGGTTGTATTTCTGCTGGCCCTGTTCACTGCATGCAGCTCTCCGGAACTGGATTCCATCGGCCATGACGGAACCTACTGGCGTTTGGTGACAGCCTCACGACCGGGATGGGGGCAGGCAAGCAGGATAGCTACCCGTCTGTCCTTGCTGAGCTCAGCGGTCTGGCTGTGATCAACGCGGGGGTGCCTGGTGAAACGACCGGCGGGGGCGTAAAGCGGTTGCCCGCTGAACTGGAGCGTCACTCTCCCGATCTGCTGCTCATCGAGGGTGGTAACGATATTCTGAAAAACCGGAATCACGATTCGATAAAAGCCACCCTTAGCGCCATGATCCAGGCAGCAAAAAGCCGCGGTGTGCAGGTTGTTCTTTTTGGCATTCCAAGAAAAAATCTCTTTTCAGGGACCGCCCCTTTTTACCAGGAACTGGCTGACGAGCATCAGCTGGTGTTCGACGATTCCCTGGTTAGTGATCTGCTGCATACATCCTCGTTAAAGTCAGACCAGGTCCACCTCAATAAGGCGGGTTATCGCAAGATGGCTGAGTCGATATACGAATTGTTGCAGGAGAAAGGGGCGGTGTATTAGGTGTGGGATCTGAGTACTGCACAATGACCAGATCCCGGGTCTCCGCTTCGCTAGGCCCGGGATGACGGAATAGATGAAGAGCCTTGGCTTTAAATAGGTATGAATATTATGTTTCTGATTGAAAAAACAGCTGCTTTGCTGATTGCGCCGCTCGGTTTCTCATTACTGGTGGGTTTGTTTGCCCTGTTGCTTGCCATGAAAGGCTGGCGTCGTGGTGCGACTTTCTTTGGTGTGGTTGCATTGGTGTGGCTCTATATATGGTCAACACCATGGGCCAGTGAACGTCTGATGGCATCGCTTGAGCATCAATATCCTCCGGTGCCTATGGCTGATCTGGTATCTGCACCTGTTGCCGTGGTGCTGGGTGGTGGGATTTCTGCTCCCAAGTTGCCTCACCGGCTTGCCCCCGATCTGAATGATGCATCTGATCGTGCCTGGTATGCGGCGCGTCTGTATCGTGCGGGCAAGGTTAAATCGATTCTGCTCAGTGGTGGTGTTGATAGTCGCCTTGGCGGCTTGGCCGAGGCTGAATCGATGGCGATTTTTCTGCGTGATCTTGGTGTGCCTAAATCAGCTCTCATTCTTGAAAAGGCCAGTCTGAATACCCGGCAGAATGCGGCACAAGTGAAAGAGACGCTGGAAAAGCAGGGCATCGATCATATTCTCCTGGTGACTTCTGCAGTGCACATGCGGCGTGCTATTGGCCATTTCGCAGAGCAAGGTTTGCGCGTGACACCGGCTGCGACAGACCATCGTGCGGTTGATACAACCTGGGATGTTCGCAAGCTGCTGCCGGATTCTGGTTCGTTGGCAGATAGTGGTAGTGCC
>NZ_MPRK01000234.1 GCF_002021095.1 Solemya elarraichensis gill symbiont
CCAATCGCCTATGCCAAAAGAGTCGTATCCGGATTTGGCAAATCACTCAAGCAAGGCGTCAGAGATTCATTCGGGCATGCCGTGAATATTGGTGCAATCGGGGAGTTTCTGCCTAATAGCGGCTCTTATATCGACCTCGATCCGGAGAAGAAAAACAACTATGGCATTCCCTTCGCGAGGATTCATTCCAGGCTGGGGGATGCAGAAATCAGGCGACTCCGTTTCATGGCAACAACCTGCCGCAAGTTGCTCATCGAAGCGGGTGCTGAAATATTCGAGGAATACGGCACATATGATGCATTTTCCGCCGGCCATGTATTCGGAACCTGCCGTATGGGCGAGGACGCCGCAACATCAGTCGTTAATCGCGACTGCAGGAGTCATGATGTAGACAATCTTTACATCGTTGATGCCAGTGTCTTCCCCTCCAGTGGAGGTGGTGCATCACCTTCCCTGACAATCCAGGCGTTGGCTGTACGAGCTATGGACAAGATTGTTTGACAACAAGAAATCAACTCATTTGGGTCGTACTGAACCACCTTTCGTATTAAGCACACCAACGCCGAAGTTGAACACCTTCTGGCAAAAATCATAACCAAGATAGAGTTCGCTGCCCGTAAAGTTGCGCCCGCCAATCAGGCTACATCCCAGCTTGTTATCTTTTGCCGGATAAAATGTGACGCCAGCACCGCCCATCCAGGCATTTTCTTCGTTGGTTGAAAGAACATTGAGACTGATGCCGAAGTCTTTTATTCCACCAGCACCAAAAGGGATCGTAAGGGAAATCGAGGCTGTCGGATCATAGTCAACCGGGTCTACTATTACGACATCGTCGCCTGCGCTAATATCACTCGCAACAGCCATCAAGGCAACTGCCAAAATCGTTTTATTCATTATCTACCCCTTCGATTAAGAGAATTGAGATGCATTTAGAGTTTATATTACCAGCCTGATTTGATCTGTTTCAATATATCTGCCCTCACGCGGTCAATCACGCTCGTCCAACAAATCAAGGTACTGCATATATGCCGCCAAGACATGCTGTACATAGTCAATACGGACTACCGTTGCTCTGCTGTTGAAGAGATCTGCCCCGGGTGCCTCTAAAGACATCAGGGCTACAGAGCGCGGAATTGCCCCCCTGAATGGGCCATTCTTGACCTGCGCATTGAGGAGAAAGCGCATTCCAGCCGTAATCGACTCTAAAATCTGTTGATGGAATGCCGCTTCATCACGACATAAAGACTCGGATGCCAATAATCCCTCAAGAATGGTGGCTGATGTGGTGGTGATTCCATTGTCACTGTATGCGCCATCCAGAATCGAACCGTTTACAATCTGCTTTGACAGCATGGTATTTATGATTTTCCTGGCGTGTTCTTTGTAAGCCCGCTTATCTGATTCTTGCAGGTATTGCCATATTTTTTCGGTTGCCATCAAAGCCCAATGATCAACAGGCACAGTATCCAGGTCAGCACGGCTAGTCACCAGGTAATTCAGGATTGATTGTGCAGAATTCAGCCACTTGGGGTCATGGCTAATTTCATACAGCGCAATGAGCCCCAGTGCTGCCTAGCCAGCATTGTAAGGTGATGCCCATTCATCGGTTCGCCCTCCCTTTTCAGGAATCCAGGTAGGAAAGAGATCCCCGGATGGTTTTTGCATCGCCAGAATGAAGTTTCCCAACGATTCAAGCTCGCTAACCGGAACTGCATTCGGCTCAATCTCGGTGAACTTACACAAAGCCAATAGTCCCAAACCTGCCCCTCCCAGAATAGCGAATCTGTCACCTTCAACAGCATTGGATTGAGCATCATCCCAGACCGCAGTGGCATTAGGGACTCCCTCGACTGATCCGATACTATCCACTCGCATCCGCTCTATGGACTTTCTCAGGAGTGGCACAAGCTTCTGCTTGCGAGTTAACTGGTAGTAGTCCTCAAGAACGACAATTGCCACAGCATGACGAACCCAGTTGTAATAAGGCTTTAATGGTATAGCGGTGATGATATTCGCGTGGTAAATAAAACTGCCATCATCACGAATCTGCCTCGCCAAGTAGCCACCCGAAGAGTCAATTGCTGTTCGCATGGTTGCCTGTGTAATTCCGTTCTTGAATACGCCATTATTCTCTGCTCTGGCGGCATTAAAGATCATCAAGATTAGGCTAATCGTGAGAATGGGAATGAATAAAATATCTCTTTTCATAAAAAACGGTGTTTGTTCATCGTCAAATAGTCTTCGGGTTGTTCACAACCATTGTAATAACTCTATGTGTTTATCTATCTATACAGATTGCAATATTCATCTTTCGTCACTATAAAAGATTCAGCAGGATGAAGCTGTCAGCCGGCGATAATTCATGCCCATGCACTGAGACAAGCACTTGGGACTTGCCCTGCAATGCCGGAATCCAGTTCATATCCTGGCTGAACGATGGTACCAGCAGGTCACCGACAAAATTGTAACTGCCTGAACGAACGATGGAGATATATTCGATGTCCGGGTGCTGCTGGTTGTTTAACCAGTAAAGCAATGTTCCGGGCACTGGTGGGGCCAGGTCTGTCAGTAGCGGTCGTGAATGTTGCAGCGTGCTGTATATATGGTCACCGACTTGTCTTCGCACCGCCCACTTTTTAATGGGGCCGAACATGC
>NZ_MPRK01000235.1 GCF_002021095.1 Solemya elarraichensis gill symbiont
ACGCAGGGCGTCCGGGGCAATAAAGGCTGTCGAAGATCGAGTGTAAAAGGGCGACTTGGATGTCCCGTTTTACATCACGAGATCAAAGACACGCTTGATAAGTATCAGCTAATGGCCTATAGTAATCATGAGCATAAAATTATTTAGGAAGGTTCAATATAGCGCAGAGACTGCCTTCCGGTTTATTTTGAAGCACAAGCTCGGAACCATGTGCTCTTGCGATATTATGTGCGATACCGAGTCCCAATTCCGTTCCTCCTGTATGATTAGCACGGGAGCCTTCTAAGCGAAAAAACGGATCAAATACTTTCTGAAGGGCATCTTCCGGGATACCTGGTCCAGTGTCACAGATAGAGATAATAATCTTGCCCTTAAGGGACTGGCGGCATATTTTGGGCCGAAGGAAGAAAATACACCAGCAAAGGTAAAGGCTGAGAAAGTCACAGCGAAATAACATTTTCTGTATATGGAGGCTATGGATGATGTGTGTACTGGTTTAAATGTTCAACACAATTGCCAGGTGGATCACACCAGACTAGTCCGGTTAATCGCGGACCGCCCTCCTGCAGTGAAAAAATTACTGTATCTGGATACACCAGAGTCTATGCTTACTTGTGCAGGAGAATGACTCTTATTGCAGCAGAATGTGAACCGGCGTGAAGGAAAAGAACAACATTGGAACGCACCTGGCCAAGCGCGGAATCAGCCGGCGTTCATTCATCAAGTACAGTTCAGCGATGGCATCGCTGCTCGCCCTCCCGCCAGGTGCTGTTGCTGGTTTTACGAATCAGTTCCTGAAAGCGAAACGGCCATCGGTAATCTGGCTCTCTTTTCAGGAGTGCACCGGATGCACCGAGTCCTTGACTCGTTCACATGCCCCCACGATTGAAGACCTGATATTTGATATTGTCTCGCTCGATTATCACCACACGCTGCAGGCAGCTTCGGGCGAAGCGGCAGAATCTGCCAGGCAGCAGGCCATGAGTGCTGCGTTCGGGAACTACTACCTGGTCGTAGACGGCGCTGTGCCTGCGGGTGATACGGCTGTCTGTTCAACCATTGCAGGCAGAACCAACCTGGATCTCCTGCAAGAGACGATTCAGGGTGCAAAGGCTGTCATAGCAATTGGAAGTTGTGCGGCGTTTGGAGGATTGCCTGCGGCTTATCCAAACCCGACCGGAGCAGCGGGTGTCTCCGAACTGATGGATAGGGGTGAGATCGAGAAAAAGCCGCTGATTAATCTTCCGGGTTGTCCGCCGTTGCCGGTCGCAATAAGCAGTGTGCTTGCGCACCTTGTTGTATTCGAGAAATTTCCTGCACTCGATGTCCTGAATCGTCCGCTGAGTATTTACGCTACGACAGTGCATGATCGCTGTTCCCGTTATCATTTTTATGAAAACGAACAGTTTGCAGAACGATTTGATGACGAGGGTGCGCGCCAGGGATGGTGTCTTTATAAGCTGGGCTGTAAAGGGCCGACGACACATAATGCATGCGCTGTCGTCAAGTGGAACCAGGGAACCAGTTTTCCGATAGAGGCGGGCCATCCGTGTATCGGTTGCTCTGAACCGGATTTCTGGGACAAGGGTGGCTTTTACCAGACGCTTGATAGCGCAATGCTGAGCTATTCACCCAGAAATGAAGCGCATGAGACATGCATTCAGGAAGGTGCGCAGCTCTACGAGGAAAACTGCGTTTACTGCCACTCATTTGATCCGGCTGATTTTAAAACGGCACCGGACAAGATTGCAGAACTGCTGCGTTCCGGTGATATTCGATCGCATAGCAGGCTTCAATTTTCAGATGACCAGCTGACAATCCTGGAAAAATACCTGGAGGAAAGTCAATGAGATCCGATCTCTTTAAATCTTCTGTTGTTGTTATTTTATTGGCGATAGTTTCTCTCCTACTCTATTCTTTCGGTATGGCTGCAGCGCAAACTGAAGCGCAGTTAACGGATACCAGGGTGTTCTCTGTGCATGATCAAAACAGGGATGGCTTTCTTGATCAGAGAGAGTATGAGCACTTTTATATGCAGGTGGCGCAACGTCGGAATTCAAGCGGACGTTCTAATCGTCATATGCCGCTTTATCTTTTCGAGGAGATTGATCACAACAGGGACGGGCTGATCGATGAGGAAGAGATGACCTCAGCGATGAATGTACGCTTAAGGAAGCACAGGCGCTATCGATACAGAGGGGGGAGGTAAACTTCTCTCATTTCTGTGACTCAACAGATACAGGAGACGGAAATGCACGATATTAATGTTCGCTTGTTAAAACCATTCATTCTTGTTTTTGTCATACTTATGCTTGCATCCTGCACAGCAGGAGATGCACTGTTTACACAGGATAATCCTGCCGGTTTCTGGTACGGCCTCTGGCATGGTGTCATTTCAGTTATCACCTTGGTGATTCACCTGTTCAACGAAAAGGTCCTCGTCTATGAAGTGAATAATGTTGGTGGCTGGTACGACTTTGGCTTTCTGCTGGGTGTCATCTGCATCTGGGGTGGCAGTTCTCACGTTAACTGCAAATCGACAGAGAAAAAGTAGCGTGAAAAAGAGTGGGATGAGATCGGGAATCAAGTGTGTCTTTGATCTCGTGATGTAAAACGGGACATCCAAGTCTCCCTTTTACACTCGATC
>NZ_MPRK01000236.1 GCF_002021095.1 Solemya elarraichensis gill symbiont
AGTGAAGTCGCACCCATGCTGGCTGCAACACAGCCCGGGCAGCAGGCACAAGCTGATGGAGCGATTGGTTCTCTCCTGGACGACTGGCAGGTGGAGATTCGAGATGAAAATGGCGATATGCTTCCCACTGGACAAGTAGGAGAGATCGCCGTACGCGGTGGGTTGTTCAACCCGGTAATCGGTGGAAAGACGAATACTGATGCAACAGGCTGGTACCTTACTGGCGATCAAGGATTTCTGGATAACCACGGGCTGTTGCACTTAACCGGCCGTAGTGACGAGCGCATCAATCGTGGTGGTGAAAAAGTTGTTCCGCAAGCGGTGGAAAATGTTCTGGCATCATCACCTCTTGTGGTTCAGAGCGTTGTGCTTGGTGTGCCCGATGCACTGCTCGGAGAGCGAGTGGTTGCGCTGGTCGTTCTCAGTCCTGATGTCGAAGGTGATGAGACTGAGCTCCGTGTACATTGTGCACGGCACTTGCCTGACTATATGGTGCCGGAGCAGATACGTTTTGTTGATGAGATTGGCGGTAGTCAAACAGGTAAGATTTCACGCAGGGAATTGGCGAAACAATTTAACAATCCAATTCCTGATCCTGATACCACATCAGAATACGCTGTATTGCCTGGTCGCTTTGCTCCAGCCAGTCCCACGGAGACTCAACTGGCTGCACTGTTTACCGAGTTGCTTGAGATTCAGCCTGGAGACCTTGATTCAGGATACCTGGATCTTGAAACCGGCTTCATGGACCTTGGGGGTAACTCTCTCCAGGCGGTATGCCTGCTGACTCGTATTGAAGACCAGTTCGGTCTATTGATGTCACCAGCAGATCTGATTGCAAATGGCAGTGTCGCCGCGCTGTCACGCCTGATCGATGAGCACGACTCCGGCAGAGAAGAGATTCTCGTGCAGATACAGGAGCCGGTTTCCGGGGTGTCTTTAATATTTACGCATGCGCCGATGGGATATGCGTTTTACGCTCATACGTTTGCAAAATTTCTTGGAAGAGATATTGGAGTATATGCCTGTCAGTGGCGGCAAAACATGCCAGATATTGCAGCCTACAGCATGGAGGAGCATGCCAGGCAATATGTGATAGCCATTCGTGACCCACTATCAGGGCCCTATGCGCTGGCAGGACACTCTTTTCGAGCCCATCTTGCCTACGAGATTGCACGGCAGCTTACTGAGGCAGGAGAACAGGTTGTCTTCCTCGCGCTGATCGATGATGAAGCTGATTTATTCAAAAGTCGCTATGGAATAATTCATCATCCACCTGAATCGAATAATGTGTATGACCGGTCCCGCTGGTTACTCGGTAAATCTGTCCCGCGGCCCTACAAGGGTAAAGTGGATCTATTTCTGGCAGAGGATGGTGTTATGCCGGAAGCTTTTGCTGATCCTCTTGTTGGTTGGGGCGATCTGGTCCAGGGAAAAGTCACAAGACACCTTGTACCCGGTGACCATTTTTCCATGATGAGCGAGAAACATATTGCTCATTGGTCTGGGCTCCTCAAGCAACGCTTAGCTGAGGCGAGTGCAGATCGATCCGGATATTCTGCCGAGACTATAGAAAATGACCAGGCATATCAAAATGCCCTGAAAGACACCGAAAATGCCCGTATTGCAGCCATAGCTGGCAACCTGAAGCAGGAGATTATTGAATACCAGTCTGCCCTCAAGAAAACAGAGGATCAACCTTACTGGGTTTGCCGGAATTTTGGACTGGCATTGCTGCAACTGGGTCGGCCTCGCGCCGGGCTTGTGATGTTGCGCCAAGCTGTTGCCCGGGAAGTGGTTCCTTTGCCGGGGCTTGTTCTATTGGCGGATATACTGAAGCAGTTGAAACGCATAAAATTATTCCGTGCCGTGATTGCCGAGGCAGAACGTATTACCCCTGCAGATACTCATGCACAGTTGTTGCTGGGTGAGTTACATTCCAAACATGACTCACTTCAGAAGGCCGAGGCATGCTTCCGCAGGGTTCTGAACCAGCAGTCGAAATATCCCAGGGCTCTTATAGGAATGGCAAAGGTGCTCATGCGTTTACAGTGGCAGGATGAGGCTGTAAGTTTTGTCTTTCAGGCAGCCAGGTTGCGCCCATCCGATACTGGTATTCGTATATTGCTTGCTCAATTACTCGTGGATGTCGGAGAAACCACCACTGCAGAGAAGATACTGCGTGAGCTGCTTGCGACTGACCCTGGGCATGCTGTTGCACAACGACTCATTGCAAAACTAAAAGCTGACTAGAGGCCCGCTAAAAAAGGAGTTGTAACAGTACCTTAGAACTCAGCGTGCAATACGCCGCGCCAAGCAGCACAGAATGAAAAGTGAAGGACTGGGAAAGATCACCAATGCGGTCTCCATCCGTGAACTTCCGCTTCGGTCGAGGATCGTGCCGTTCCGGGTCACTGGGAAGGTGATTGAATTTCGGGGTCAAACAACAGCCACATTGCCACCTTGGTTGAGCGTCATAACGATTTAATACATGTGTTGCGTCGACCGGTTGAAGTTGCAGCCAAAAGCGGATGTTAAGCCAATCTTCATTCGCTGCGCGCCAAGGAGAGAGAATCGAAGGCGCGTAGTCCCCGGTAGCCACTAGGCGAGACTGTTTTTCTGACGTGCGCCAGCGCCCAAGGAAAA
>NZ_MPRK01000237.1 GCF_002021095.1 Solemya elarraichensis gill symbiont
CTTCATCGTAATTGCGATTTTCGCCAGGAATGGTGGTCGTTTTCGTGTCTCTTACTCATCCCTGCTTGTTTTTGCCATTGCAGTGATACCTATGCTGCAGTATCTCTCGGGCACGATACTCTTTTTCGGGGATGCCTTCCTGTCGTCTGTCTATCTTGCCGGCTTTGCATTTGCGATCAGTGCCGGCAGAGAGCTAGATGCCGAATGGACCAAAACACTGTTATGGGCACTGGTACTGGTCGCTGCCTTTTCAGTGACTGTTTCGACCATCCACTGGCTACATATCGACTTTACGGCCGGGGGGCTCATGGAAACCCCTTTCCAAAGCACCCCGAGCGGCAACATGGGTCAAAGAAATCATTTTGCCACGCTTACAATGATGGCCGTTGGTGCCCTGCTCTATCTGAATCATGTAAAACGCATCGGCAATGTCGCGACAGTGATCCTGCTGCTTTTCTTTGTGTTTGGCCTGGCTCTCAGCAAATCACGCACTCCCTGGCTTGATGCATTCATACTCTCACTGTTCGTTCTGCTCAAGTATCAATACCTGGAAACGCCCCGCCGCTTGGTAGTGTGGCTGCTCATGGCGGTTGGCTTTTACCTGTTGATCCTGCTTTGGACCTTTCCAGTGGTAACGGAGGTTCAGACAATCCCTCCCCTGGAGAGCTTTATTCGCAATGAAGAGGGGGAAGTTCGTCCGCGCATATGGACACACTTGCTAAACGCAGTTGTTGTTGGTGACTGGGGTGGATATGGATGGAAGCAGGAGAGTGTCGCTCTTGCCCTGACTTCTGACCAGTCGTGGCGAACAATCGATACAACCTCCAGCCATAATCTGTTCCTTTCCTTTCTGGTCTGGAATGGCCCGGTTATCGGCCTGCTGATGATTGCTGCTGTGATGCTCTGGGGCTGGCATCATATCTGGAAATGCACGACACCTGAACATTTTTACCTGCTATGCATGATTGGAGCGGTCGCTGTCCATTCCCAGCTGGAATTTCCGTATGAATTTGCCTATTTTCTCGTCCCCGTAGGAATCCTGGTCGGTTATTCTGAACAATTGATGATGTCAAAAACTGTGTCTGTCAGTGTGCCTCCCATAATCAGTATCGCGATCACAAGCTGCGTGTTGATTCTCATGCTGCTGGTACAGACGGAGTTTGCAATCCTGAAACAGGCCAACCTGAAAATGCATAGTATAAATGCCAGGATAAAGAAAGCAGAGCTGATGGTTATCCCACAGGGAGAGATTCGTTTTCTAAACCACTTAAAAGCTTTCATTGACCTTGGCAACAACAAGCCAAGGGAAGGAATGGAAGAAGCAGAACTGGATGAGATACATCAGGTCGCATTACGCTATCCCAGGCACTACGTGCTGTTTCGCTACGCAGTAGCACTGGGGCTGAATCATCACCCTGAAAAAGCTTCTGAAATCCTGCTGGTATTAAGGCATATGCATGGCAGCGATATTTACGCAGATTACCTGGATCGATGGAGGTCATCAGCAGCATTGCATCCACAGTTGAACCAGGTTGCTTTGCCATCTCTGCTAATCAGCACATCCTCATGAATGACAGCCCTTTTTGACTAGAGAGCTTGCATGGCGATCAATTTGCCGAAGCGAGATTCATCCGCGTCGCGCAGAGCCTGGTAAGCCCCCTGCTCAAGCAAGTGTCCATGTTCGAAGACATAGATGTAATCAACTTTACGGATTGTTGACAGCCTGTGAGCAATAATCACTACGGTAATCTGCCCTTTGAGCTCATCAATACTCTGTTGAATCGCCTGCTCGGATTCAGTATCCAGCGAGCTGGTCGCCTCATCCAGGATGAGCAAGTTAGGCTTGCGGAACAATTCACGCGCGATGAACAGCCTCTGTCGCTGACCACCTGAAAGGCGCAAACCCCGATCACCTACAAGGGTCTGGTACCCACCGGGCAATGTATCGATAAAGTGATCAATATGGGCCTGGCGCGCAGCCTCTCGCACGCGTTGGTGAAGTTCCTGGTCCTTTTCAACATCACCTACCCACATGCAAATATTGTTGGCAATCGTGTCATCGAAAATCACGGTTTCCTGTGAGACATAGCCAATCTGCTTGCGCCAACTTGTCAGTTCCACATCTTCGCCAAGCACTCCATCAATCAGTACCTGACCGCTCTGTGGCTTGAGCATCAGTGTAATCAGGTCCACCAGTGTCGACTTGCCTGCCCCGGATTCACCAACAAATGCGACCGAGGTACGCGCCGGGATTTCCAGGCTGATATCGTGCAACACATTGCCCATTGTATGGTCATAACCGAACTGCACATTGTTTAGCGTGATAGCCTGTCCGAGTGGCGGTATGGACTGATTACCATTCGCTTCCTGTTCGTTGCAGACGGCTTCTAATTCATCCCTTACCATCTCCAGGCCGCCAACATTGCCAAGCGTACTCTGCAAAGTAGACTGCACAGCCATGACAGAATTCAGACCACGATGGAAGAGCAATATCGAGATCATGATCGGAGACAATGGCTGCTCCAGGTAGACGATCTGGATCAAAACGATAACCATGATGAACACCACGGTAACCGGCTCGCGAACAGCGCCGGTGAAGGCACCGGCAATGCCTGAGCGAATCTCGTAGCCGGTG
>NZ_MPRK01000238.1 GCF_002021095.1 Solemya elarraichensis gill symbiont
GGTTCCTTGAACTGCCCTACGCTTTTGAAGAATCAGACTGAGCGATAGATACACACCATATTTTTGCTATCCGGAAACAAAAAGGCCCCGCTATTAGCGGGGCCTTTTCTGCCGGGTCAAGCCCGGGGTGACGTGTAAGAGATACTTACAGGGTTTTTGTCACCACGAATGCGCCACGAATGTCGCCTTCCTTGAAACCACGAGCATTATCTTCAGGATAGAGCTCGTCGAGTTTCATGGTCACTTCGTCCTTGATCTCGCTGCCGTGACAGTTGAGGCAAACCTTACCGGTCGGAATCGCCTTCATCATGCGGAACTCCTGGCTTCCGTCTTCCTGGGTAACGATAGTCTTGAACACCAGCTTGTCGATCGGCTCACCATTGGCAAGACGCGCTTCAAACTCTTCAAGAACCGTCTGGTTCCAACCGGATGCTGCCTGGTCAGGATTGCGGTTCTTCAGTGAAACACGACCCAGGTTGTAACCTGTTTCTGCAGAGATATCACTGGCAATACCCGCTGTCTTTTCATTACAGACCTTGATCGCATGTGGTGCACCACCCTCTGACATTGCTGCTTTCAGCTCGCCCTGTAGGGTTCTGGCAAATTTCTTGATTCCTGCCGCAGCTCTTGCAGCGTGTGAAACCATCGGGTCATCAACGATGCCTGTTGCAACTGCCATATCGGCAGCAACGACTTTTGCCTCGTCGACCATTGATGCGGCTTTTTCAGTCGCTTTCTCGACACGCTCGTCACTTTTGACCTTTGCGATCATGTCGCTTGTTGCCTTGACAACGTCATCTTTGACGGCGATTGCTGCCTCTTTGGTTGCTTCAGCCGCCTTATCAATCTTATCTGCAGTTGTTGCTGCCGGTTTTTCAGCAGGCGCCGCCTGCTCAGTAGTCTGGGTTGATTCAGGTGCCTGTCCACAGGCAGTCAGGGCTACTGCAAGAATCGCAAGTGGAAAAAATGGATGCTTCATATTTCACTCCAGTTTGATTATTGGTATTGATTGCAGCCGGCCGGCGGCCGCGCCTGATAGGTATTCATCAGGACTTATCTTGATATTCTACCGCGATCTGTACTGTAGTAAATATGATATTTTTTTATGATTCTTAACGTGTAGATGTACTAAAGATGGTTATTCGGTAGGCAGGGGCTCAGTTTGCTGATTCAGCCCATCAACATAGCGGTCACGTGCTTGTTTAGCGTTGTTGAAAAGTGCCAGAAGACGATCCCCGTCGCGTGAACGAATCACGCTGGCAAGCTCTTTCATCTCCTCTGCATAGCTGTCGACAAGAGTCGAAACAGCATCACTGTTGGCAATACAGATATCCCGCCACATCGCCGGATTACTCGAAGCAATGCGTGTGAAATCGCGGAAACCACCGGCCGCGTAACGAAAAATATCCTCGGTATCACCAAGTCGGCTAAGCATATCGACCAGTGCAAAAGCCAGCATGTGCGGCAAGTGACTGGTCGCTGCAAGGATTCGGTCGTGGTCGACGACGAACATACGCGTCACTTCCGCACCACAGTAACGCCACATCGCCTGAACGCGCGCAATAGCGTCCTCGTCTGTCTGGCTGACGGGTGTCAGAATAATCCGGCGGTCCTTGTAGAGTTCGGCAAATGAAGCCTCGACACCACTGTTCTCGGTTCCGGCAATCGGATGTCCGGGCACGAAGTTTGGCAACACCCCGCCAAACACAGATGTGCAGTCCTCGATAACACTTCCCTTGGCGCTGCCGCCATCTGTAATCACTGCATTTTCTGACAAATGCCCTTTCATCGCTGCAAAAGTGGTGCGCATGGCGCTCAATGGCACCGCGAGAAAAATCATGTCGGCACCTTCAACAGCCTCTCCGACATTGTGTGTATAACGATCGATAACACCAAGCTCAACCGCTTTTTTCAGATTTTCCTCACCGCGTCCACAACCGACAACTTCACCGACCACGCCCTGCTTTTTGAGGGCACGTGCAAGGGAGCCGCCGATCAGACCAACACCGATTATCGCCAGGCGTTCGATTTTCATACTCAGAGTACCTCGCGAAGTGCTGCCAGGAGCATTTTGTTTTCGTTTTTGCTGCCGATGGTAATGCGCAGATGATTGGGTAACTGGTAGTTCGCTACAGGACGCACGATCACTCCCTTGTTCAACAGGGCATCGTAGATTTCACTGCCTGGACGCTCAAATTCGACACACAGGAAATTACCCACAGAAGGAATTGTTTTCAGGCCGAGTTCATTAAAGCCGGTCTCGAGTTGCTGCATACCTTCACTGTTTGTCAGGATGCTCTGCTTGAGAAACTCCTCATCTTCGAGTGCCTTCTCTGCCGCGGCAAGCGCCGGCAGGCTGACATTAAATGGCGCCCTGAGCCTGCCGATGACACCAAGCAAGTCAGGAGACGCTATACCGTAACCGACGCGTAGCCCGGCAAGCCCGTAGATTTTTGAGAATGTACGCGTGACGATCAGGTTAGGATAGTCTGCAACCCATTCGATACCATCGGGAAAACGTTCGTCTTCGACATATTGTGTATAGGCCTCATCGAGTACCACGACAACATCAGCAGGCACTCATGGCCATAGGGCATTTCGGCATGATCAGCAGGCAGTGGATCGGCAACTTTGGCAGTTGCACCACAGGCCTGCGTATAGATGGCATACATGGCAAAGCTGTGCGCAGAGAAGACTGCATTGACACCCGGACTGAGAAATGCGCGTGCCACCATATTCAGTACATCACTGGAGCCTGCACCGAGGATGAATGCTTCTGCGCTGACACCATGAAACTCAGCGAGACACTTCCTCAGTCTAAAGCCGGAATCATCAGGATAGAGATTCACATCACCCAACACCATTTGCGCCTGTGACCAGGCGAGCGGACTTGGGCCGAGCGGATTTTCGTTCGAAGCGAGCTTGATGGTCTCGACCAGGCCCAGTTCGCGTTCAAGCTCCTCAATCGGCTTTCCGGGAATATAGGGGTGCAGATCGGCAATACCGGGAGCTGCTTTTTCAAGCCAAGTCGTTTTCATAAATGGTCAGAGTACTGCTTCAGGATATGAGCCGAGTACTTTGCACATGCCAGCCTCGGTTTCGAGTATTTTGAGTGCTGCAGAGACTTCCGGATCATCAATGTGTCCGCAGATATCGACGAAAAAGACATAATCCCAGACGCCACGGCGTGATGGGCGGGATTCAATTCGTGACATGCTGATGCCCTGCTCAGCTAGCGGTGCCAGCAGGCGATGCAGACCACCCGCCTCGTTCTTTGTCGACAGCAGCAAACTGGTCTTGTTCTTGCTGCTAGGCGCAGCCTGCTGTTTACCGATGACAAGGAAACGCGTGGTATTGCCCGGCTCGTCTTCGATATTATGCGTTGCAATATCAAGCTGGTAGATTCTTGCTGCCTCGGAGCTGGCAATTGCTACATCTTTTCCTGTCTCGGCGAGATGACGTGCCGCCTCGGCATTGCTCGGATAAGGAACCCGTTCAGCATGCGGCAGGTTTTGATCAAGCCAGTGTCTGCACTGGCCGAGTGACTGCTGATGACTATAGACCATCTCTGCCTGTTTCCAGTCATAGCCGGGTGGAGACAGCAGGTTATGGTGTATGCGCAGAACAACCTCGCCACAAATAACCAGTGGTGAATTGAGAAACATATCCAGCGTGTGGCTAATGACGCCCTCGGTCGAGTTTTCGACCGGGACTACACCGTAATCACAAGAGCCGGATTCAATCTCGCGGAACACATCACCAATAGAATTGAAGGGAGTCGTGTTGACGGAGTGGCCAAAATGTTTGAGAGCAGCCGCCTGCGTAAAGGTACCGTCAGGCCCTAGAAAGGCAATCGACATCGGCTTTTCGAGTGCCAGGCATGCTGACATGACTTCACGAAACAGGCGCGCCATCTCCTCGCCATCCAGTGGTCCCTGGTTGCGTTCCTTGACCGTACGCAACACGTCCGCCTCGCGCTCGGGGCGATAGAAGAGCGCATCGTCACCGGAGGCAAGCTTGATGCGTGCGACCTCCTGCGCAAGCGCTGCACGCTTGTTGATTCGCTCCTGTATCTCCTCATCAACAGCATCAATCTGCTGCCGAATTGCGTCGAGTTGCTGTTTTTCCGTCATCTCATTCAATCACTTTTTGGTGCATCCAAGGCAGCGAACCGACAGCACGCCCTCAATTGACGCCATTGAGTCGATCAGACCTGCACTTGGCTCATCATCCACATCGACAAGAGTAACAGCAATCTCGTCATGTGACTTGTTGAGCATGTCCACGATGTTACGCCCGTCATCTGCGAGCAGAGTTGAGATCTGGCCAAGCATATTCGGAACGTTGCGATTAACAATAGCAATTCTGTGCCCGCCATTGCGCGGCAGGTTAATCTCCGGCAGGTTGACCGAGTTACTGATATTGCCATCTTCCAGGTAACAACGCACCTGGTCAGCAACCATGATGGCGCAGTTTTCTTCCGCTTCACGTGTTGATGCACCGAGATGCGGCAGGGTCAGACACTTCGTATGATCCTTCAGCAGGTTGCTGGGGAAATCGCATATGTAAGCATAGAGCTTACCGCTATCAAGTGCCTCAACTGCTGCTTCATCATCAATGATGCCGTTACGGGCAAAATTGAGCAGCACCGTGACAACAGGTCATCAACACTCATCGCCTGTTCAACGCCAGCCTCAAGTGCCCAGGCGCTCTTCACAGTAATGGTTGGATCATAGCCGACCACGTTCATACCCAGCGAACGCGCGGCATTTGCAGCCTTGACGCCGATAGCGCCCAGACCGATCACACCGAGCGTGCGGCCCGGTAATTCAAATCCGACATAGTTCTTTTTTCCCGCTTCGACCGCCTTGCCGATGACTGCATCATCACCTTCGAGTGAACGGGCAAAACTCAAAGCCTGGCCGATGTTACGTGCAGCCATCAACATACCGGCCAGAACCAATTCCTTGACCGCGTTGGCATTGGCACCAGGCGCATTGAAAACAGGAATACCGAGTTCGGTCATCTTATCAACAGGGATATTGTTGACACCGGCACCGGCACGGCCGATCGCCTTGACCGATTCAGGCAACTCCATATCGTGCATTTTTGATGAACGTACAAGTATCGCGTCCGGATGTTGTATTTCAGATGCGATTTCGTAGGAATCACGTGGCAGTCGCTCCAATCCGGCAACTGATATATTGTTTAATGTCAGTATCTTATGCATTATTTTTTACGTCTTTTGTTATATTGTGTTAAATCAGCCTTTCAGGCGTTTTTGCTTTCGAATTGCTGCATGTATTCGACCAGTCGCTCGACACCTTCACGCGGCATGGCGTTGTAGATACTGGCACGCATACCACCAACCGACCTGTGTCCCTTGAGAGTCATCAGGCCGACCTCCTGCGCTCCCTTGAGGAATTCAGCATCGAGATCAGGATTGGCCAGTGTGAACGGAACATTCATCCACGAGCGGCTCTCCTTTTGAACTGGATTGGCATAGAAATCCGAACCATCGACAGCATCATAGAGCAGCTGCGCCTTGGCCTGGTTGATACCGCCCATCGCTTCGAGCCCGCCAAGTCCTTTGAGCCATTTGAATACGAGACCGGCAAGATACCAACCATATGTGGGTGGCGTGTTGTACATGGAGCCGTTGTCAGCGTGAGTCGCATAACGGAACATGCTTGGTGTGGATTCGAGTGCATCGCCAACCAGGTCATCACGAATGATGGCAATGGTCAGGCCTGCTGGACCAATGTTCTTCTGTGCACCTGCGTAGATCATGCCGTAACGGCTGACATCGATTGGGCGCGACAGAATGGTTGATGACATATCAGCAATCAGTGGTACATCACCTGTTTCCGGAATATAGGGAAACTCGACTCCACCGATGGTTTCGTTCGGCGTGTAGTGCACGTAAGCGGCATCAGCAGAGAGATTCAGTTCCGCCTGGCTAGGCGTGCTTGAAAACGAAGTTCCTTCGGTTGTTGCTGCAATGTTGACATCACAGTAGCGCTTCGCCTCGGCAATCGCCTTCTTTGACCAGGCGCCTGTATTGATATAGTCAGCACCTGTCTTTGCGCCCAACAGGTTCATTGGAATCATCGCAAATTGTGATGATGCACCACCCTGCAGGAACAGCACCTTGTAGTTGTCAGGAATTGCCATCAGTTCACGCAGGTCGGCTTCCGCATCAGCTGCAATCGACATAAACTCCTTACCGCGATGAGACATCTCCATGACAGACATGCCGCTGCCGTTCCACTCGAGCATTTCGGCCTGTGCCTGTTCAAGAACAGCCTGTGGAAGAGCAGCCGGACCGGCGCTGAAATTAAAAACACGTGACATAGTTTATCCTGCTAGATATTAATAAATAGTATTGGAAATGACGAAGCCTGTTATTCCGCTGCTTCGTCACCTGTTGATTCTTCTGCGCCTGTCTCTTCAGAGGTCTCGTCAAGCTCATCTTCATCAGACTCAAGTGTCACCACTGGTTCAATCCCGATGAGATGTTCCTTGGCAGACAGCGAGATCAACTTCACGCCCTGGGCACTTCGTCCTGTGACAGAGACATCAGACACACGTGTGCGCACCAGGGTGCCACCGTCGGTGATCAGCATAATCTCGTCATCCTCATCGACGATAACGGCACCAACCTGCTTGCCGTTGCGCTCTGAAGTCTTCAACGAGATAACACCCATGCCACCGCGGCCTTTCTGAGGATAATCCTCGACAGGCGTACACTTGCCATAGCCGTTTTCTGATGCGCTCAGGATGCGCAAACCTTCACGTGCAATGATCAGGGATGTGACCTGGTGGCCTTTGCCCAGCTTGATTCCACGTACGCCGGTTGCGGTACGGCCCATACAACGAACCTGTGATTCGCTGAAACGCATCGCCTTGCCTTCAGTGCTAAAGAGCATGACATCCATGCTTCCGTCGGTGATATCAACCCCGATGAGTTTATCCTCATCGCGCAACTCGACGGCAATAATACCGTTGGCACGCGGACGCGAGAAAGCTTCCAGCGAGGTCTTCTTGACCACACCTGAACTGGTCGCCATGAAGACGTACAGATTCTCGTCATATTCACGCACCGGCAAGACTGCATTGACGCGCTCATCCTCTTCGAGAGGCAACAGGTTGTTCATCGGGCGGCCACG
>NZ_MPRK01000025.1 GCF_002021095.1 Solemya elarraichensis gill symbiont
CTCTCGGCGCACTCGGACGTCTGTGCGAGGAGAACTACGCGCTGCTGATGTCTCTTGTGCCAACAGTTTCGTCATTAAACGGGCGTTTCTGTGCTAATCCGTCCAACTATCCGCCGTTGGTGATGCTGGTGTCTCGCGACGGGCCCTATACCCAGCGCCTCTTTATGACTCACCTCTTCAGCGGGGATCAGGATGCGGCGCCAGTCAGTATCCCGGATGCACATCTGATCCTCTATCATGATGCACAGACTCTTGAGGTGGAACACTTCGGCAAGCAGATGATCCTCCCTGTCGACGGCCTCTATACTAACCCCGGTCTCTACCAGAAATGGCGTGCCAACCTCTTCCTGAATCGCTGGTTGCGCTTCTGCCTGTCTCATACCTATATGTTGACCGAGATCAATAAAGACAAATAAGATACTGATAAATATATAAAAAGCATATATTTTATTGTCTTAAAATTTTCCGCAAAATTAATTGTTGACTAATTTACTAGGTTATCGAATAATTACCTACAAGATAACTCGGAAATCATCCGTGTGGAGAATTGAATATGCGTTTATCAACTAAAGGTCGTTATGCAGTTACCGCAATGCTGGATCTGGCACTGCATGGTGAAAAGGGTCCGGTAACCCTGGCAGACATCTCTGAGAATCAGGGTATCTCTCTCTCTTACCTGGAGCAGCTGTTTGCTTCTCTGCGTAGCAAGGGTCTGGTTCGTGGTGTACGTGGTCCAGGTGGCGGTTACTATCTCGGACGTGAAATGAACGAGATCACCATCGCCAACATCATCTGTGCAGTCGATGAGTGGGTGGAGTTTACCCGCTGCCAGGGCAAGAGTAACTGCCGTGGCGGACAACGCTGCCTGACTCACTCCCTGTGGGATGAGCTGAGTGAGCAGATTTACAACTTTCTTGAAGGTATCACCCTCGGTGACCTGGTCAAGCGCGGCGACATTCTCGATGTTGTTAAATCACAGCGCCAGGACAAAGAGGGAATGCGCGCCGTCATATAGCCTCAGCAGAGCCAGCGAACCAGATGATAAGCCCGCTGGCTCTCTGATGAAAACGATGGTCCATATACGACTGCGGCATGAATGCCGCGGTCGGGATCATGACCTGCAAGAGCACTCTGCTCATCCTGCATCTCACTGACACAACCCTCTGCAAAGCGCTTCCTGTTTTTACGTTTGCTTGAAACTAGTGCGAATACTGTTGCTTGTACACGTGCATCAGGGTCAACGGGAAAGGGTGTCATGAGACCGCTATTTACTCATCTTCGATCAGCAGGCTCAGTTCATCTCTGTCAATACTTGCACGTTGACCGGGCAGCAGGGCGACGATTTCCGAGCGCTTGTTGATGACAGTCATGGGAATCTGGCAGGTTTCCACCGGGGTCAGGGCAATTGCATCGTGCTGATAAGCTCCGCCAGTGGTTATCTCGATACCGACAAGATCTCCAGGCCTCAGAATGCGTACGATTCGCGGCGTGCCATCGTGGAGATACTGTACCAGCTTGACCAGTCCTGAGCGCACCGTGTAGACATACTCGGGGGCGCTCTCCAGGTGATAGAGTGCATCGCCATGTTTATAATCGGTCTCGTGGATGGGATTATGGATATGCACGAAATCATCGTGCTCAAGGTCCGCAAAGAGCGCCAGGTGACGAATGCCACAAGTTTCGCATTTCTCAGCGCCCGACCATGCTGTTTCTATCTTGTCCTGTTTCATAATTGCCTGGTTACCTTATTATCCCGACCAAGTGGGCATTGATTAATTAGCATACTCTTCTCGCAGGTACCTTGAGTTGCTGTAATTTCTGTAATGCCTCTACCTTAGTTACATTTTCACCTTGTATCAATTGACATACAAGCCAAATGATATGGGCGCTGTTTTGTCCATTATTGTCTGTGTCCGCTATACAGTGATGCAAACAGGCCGCCTTGTTGCATCAGATGCTTGTGATGTCCATCTTCCACGATTCTGCCATCCTCGAAAACCAATACCCTCTCAGCCTGCTGAACAGCACTCAGGCGGTGTGCAACGATGATGGTTGTGCGTCCCTCGAGGAAGTTTTCGAGCGCCTCGTGCAAGCGATGCTCGGTGGTTGTATCGAGTGCCGATGTTGCCTCATCGAGAATCACGACTTTTGGATCGGTCAGGAGCATGCGTGCAATTGCAAGACGCTGGCGTTGGCCGCCCGACAGGCGAATGCCATCATTGCCGACCAGGGTATCAAGCCCATCCGGCATTGCCTCGATTGTTGCTTTCAACTGAGCAATTTCCAGTGCATTTCAGAGTGTATCGTCATCGAGTTCGCGTCCCAGTGTCAGGTTGATGCGAACCGTGTCATTGAGAAGGGCAGGGTGCTGGAGAACAGAGGCGATATTGTCCCTGACAATATCAAGACCGATATCGGTAACCGGAATGCCGTCGAAACAGACACTACCACTGTCAGCCTCGTAGAGTCCGAGAAGTATCTGCACCAGGGTGGTTTTGCCACCCCCGGAAGCCCCCACGACTGCTACTTTCTCACCAGCGGGAATATCCAGTGAGAGGTTGTTCAGAACCAGTTCTGATTCTTCATCTTCCTTGTTGCCATAGGAAAAATTGACCTGGTGCAGTTGTATCGAGACAGTCGATTTGCCTTCGAAAGGATTAATATTGTGCGCATAGCAGGGCTCCAGCGAAACATCAAAGAGATTGTTGATGCGTTCCAGTGCTGCCTTTGCCCCGTGCCATGCATATTGTACATTCAGCACTTCCTGGACAGGGCCCATCATGAACCAGAGATAGGCAAAAACTGCCAGCATTTCGCCTATTGTCAGGTCGGAGTAGAGCACCATGAACATGCTCACTGCCCGGAACACATCGAAGCCGAAAAGGAAGATGACAAATGAGAGGCGTGATGCGGCGTCACTCTTCCATGCGAAATTGGCTGAATCCTCGCGAACCTTGCCAGCCACCTCGATGATGCGCCCGAAATAGTGTTTCTCGCGATTGGATGCCCGAATCTGCACGATGGCATCGAGGGTTTCCGAGAGCGATTCCTGAAAAAGCTGAAATGCGCTGTTTTCACGCCGTTACAATCGCTTGACCTTTCGTCCAAACAGGGTGGTGATATAGATAACCAGCGGATTAAGCAGCAGGATGAAGAGCGCAAGCTGCCAGTGCATCCACATCAGCACTACTGTTGTGCCGAGGATGCTGAGCACGGCGACCAGGGTTTTACTGACGCTGATGCTGACAAAGTCATCAAGTGCCTGCAGGTCGGTGACAAGGTGAGATGCAACTGTACCCGACCCGATGGTTTCGTATTCGGCCATCGAAATACGCTGTAAACGCTGTAGCAGGGTTCTGCGGATACGGAATATTACATCTTTCGAGATCAGTGTGAATTCGCGGCTCTGCCACACGCTGAAAATCAGTGATGACAGCCTCAGTATCAGGGTCACCGCGAGGACTATCAGTATATATAGAACGGGTCCGTGCCAGCTTTCAGGAAAATAGGGGTTGAGGAAGCCGATTACTGCCCCTGGTTTATCCAGCAATACCTCGTCGACCAGAAGTGGAATCAGTAGTGGTATCGGAACCGCCAGTGCCGTACCGACAATGGCGACAAGGTTTGCCACAAGCAGTTCGCGCCTGTGGCTTAACACCATCTTGACCAGACTGTTCCAGCTGTAGGTCTGCGCCGGGGTTGTCTTTGTTTTTTTCATGCGCCCGATTGTAGCACTGTGCCGGTAGCAGCCATCCACGAAAATATCATGGCGTGATCTAATCCTGTTAGCCTATCGCGCATCTGCTAAAATAACCGGCAACATTGAACATGACGGGGGTCAGGAATGCAGGGCATTCAATCAATTCTCAAAACTGCGGGTGCCGCTTCTTTACTGAGCGCTACACTTATATCCAGTGTTATTGGAGATGACCTGCGAGATGTCTACGACCAGGCAAAATTGAATGACGCGCAATATCGTGCTGCCGGTCACACGCTTGAGGCGAATCGTGAGGCCAAGCCATTTGCCAAATCAGGTTTGCTTCCGTCGGTGATCCTGAATGCGGGCACAAGGTATGGCAATGGTGATTCCTATACAGGTTCTGATCATACGGCTTCGGCTCAACTCGATCTGACCCAACCCCTTTTTAACCGCGAACATTACATGCAATACAAGCAGGCTGACAGCATTATTGCAAAGGCTGAGGCTGAGTACTCGACTGAAGAACAGGGATTGATCATTCGCGTTGCCGAAGCCTATTTCAACGTGCTTGCAGCAGAAGATAACCTGCAGTTCACACGTGCAGAGACCAAGGCGATTTTCAACCAGCTCGACCAGGCCAAGCAGCGTTATGAAGTGGGACTGATCGCGATTACCGATGTGCACGAGGCACAGGCTTCATACGACAATGCCCGTTCGAACCAGATACAGGCGAATAATCTGCTCGAACAAACCAGGGAGGCATTACGTGTCATCGTTGGTGGCAGCACAGGGGAACTCGCAAAGCTCAAGCCCTCGATTCCACTCAGGCGTCCGAACCCGTCAAGCCTGGACTACTGGAGCAAGCAGGCACTGGACAACAATCCCGCTGTGGATGCTGCTCACCAGGCAGTTGAGATTGCACGCAAGGAAGTCGAGGTTAAGCGATCCGGCCATTACCCAACACTTGACCTGGTCGCATCGAAATCCGAAACCTGGGATCACCCATCATTCGGAAATGACCGGAGTAATGAGGAGATCGGGTTGCAGCTGACCCTGCCCATTTACCTGGGTGGATCGGTCTCTTCCAACGTGCGCAAGACACGCCATGAACTCAAGGCGGCAATGGAAAATTACGAGGGTCAAAAACGCGCAGTTACCCAACAGGTCAGGGATGCGTACCGTGGTGTCGAGACTGCCATGAGCCAGGTCAAGGCACTGCAGGCGTCGAAGGTCTCTGCCCAGAGTGCACTGGATGCAACGGTTGCAGGTTACGAGGTTGGAAGCCGTACACTGGTTGATGTACTCAACGCCCAGCGTGATCTTTACCAGGCACGTAGTAATCACGCAAAGGCACGTTACCTTTATGTTCTCAATGGTCTTTATCTTCGCCAGGCAGCAGGTAGTCTTGGCGAAGCAGATCTCGACAGCGTCAATACGCTGTTGAAATAAGTTGTTGTAGTGAACCAGCTACTACTGATCGGGGCTGGTGGCGCACTTGGCGCAATCGGACGTTACTGGATGTCGACGCTCGTCTACCAGCTTGCAGGACGTGGCTTCCCGTGGGGAACCCTGGTAGTTAACTTGATTGGTTCACTGTTGATGGGAATTTTCTATGTGCTACTGGTTGAGCGTCTCGCGAGCAACGGTGATTTGCGAGCCTTGCTGATGATTGGTTTTCTAGGTGCATTCACTACCTTTTCGACCTTTTCCATAGAGACCCTGATGCTGATCGAGGAGGGCGCGTTGCTGCGTGCTACCGGAAATGCGCTGGTCTCAGTGGTTGGCTGTGTCATGGCAGCCGGGGTAGGCATTATGCTTGCAAGGAGTATCTGATGTCCAGTGTCCGTCTTGTCAGAATCTATCTCACCGAAGCAGGTGATCACCTGCATTCATTGCTGGAGAAACTCCGTACACAGGAGACCCTGCGTGGCGTGACCGTGTTCAGGGGGATTGCGGGATTTGGTGACTCAGGTAAACTGCATGCCGCGTCCCTGGTCGACCTGTCACTGGAACTGCCAGTTGTTGTGGAGTTCTTTGATACGCCGCAACGGGTTGAACAGGTACTTGAAGATCTTGCCGATGACCTGCCTGCAGGGCATGTGATCAGTTGGGATGTAGAACTTAACGATTAATTACGGATATTCAGGGCAGACTAATGCTTGACCCAAAGCGTTTACGCGCACAACTTGAGGCCACTGTTGATGAACTCGCACGTCGCGGATTTCAACTCGACACGGCGCGTTTTACCGAGCTCGAGGAGCAACGTAAATCACTCCAGGTAAAAACCCAGGAGCTGCAAAACGAGCGTAATAGCCGTTCGAAAGAGATCGGAAAGGCGAAGGCAGCCGGTGATGATATCCAGCCGCTGCTCGATGCTGTCGCAAACCTTGGTGACAAACTCAAGCAAGCCGACAGTGCGCTGGACGAAGTGCAGAAAGAGCTCAATGCGATGCTCGCAGGCATACCCAATGTACCGCATCCCTCTGTGCCAGTTGGTAACGATGAGGAAGACAATCGCGAAGAGCGCCGTTGGGGTGAGTTGAAGAAATTTGAATTTGAGCCGAAAGACCACGTTGAACTGGGTGCTGCAAAGGGTGGCATGGATTTCGAGACAGCGGCAAAGATAACCGGTTCACGTTTCAGCGTTCTCAGTGGTCCATTGGCGCGACTGCACCGTGCATTAATACAGTTCATGCTGGACCTGCATTCAGGTGAACATGGTTACACAGAAAGCTATGTGCCTTATCTCGTCAACAAGGAGAGTCTTTACGGCACTGGGCAGTTGCCAAAATTTGAGGAGGAACTCTTCAAGTTGCAGGGTGATATGCCTTATTACCTGATTCCTACCGCAGAAGTGCCGTTGACAAATATATTGCGTGACGAAATCATCGATGATGCAGATCTACCATTGAAGTATGTTGCACATACACCCTGTTTTCGCAGTGAGGCGGGTTCATATGGTCGCGATACACGCGGCATGATTCGACAGCACCAGTTTGAAAAAGTCGAAATGGTGATGGCAGTTCGGCCACAAGACTCTTACCATGAACTGGAAGAGCTGATCGGAAATGCCGAAACCGTGCTGCGCAAGCTTGGTTTGCCATACCGTGTGGTTACACTCTGCACTGGCGATCTGGGTTTCTCATCAGCCAAGACTTACGACATCGAAGTCTGGCTCCCCGGGCAGCAGGCCTATCGTGAAATCTCTTCCTGTTCCAATTTCGAGGACTTCCAGGCACGCCGCATGCAGGCACGCTGGCGCAATCCTGAAACAGGAAAGCCTGAGCTATTGCATACGCTGAACGGTTCCGGACTTGCAGTGGGTAGAACGCTTGTAGCAGTGATGGAGAACTACCAGGACAGGCACGGCAATATCCTGATTCCTGATGCCCTGCAGCCTTATATGAATGGGCTGAAGCATATTTAAACGTCATTCGTCATGCCGGACTTGATCCGGCATTCAAGAGGTCGTGCACTATTCTAGAAAGATCCCGGGTCAAGCCCGGGGTGACGAAAAAGAGGAGACGGGCCTCTTGCATCTGATTGAATTGCACTGCCGGAAAGGCAGTGGATTTACTTTTTCGGAATCAGCTCGCTGATCTGCTTGACCAGTTCAGGGTCATCCCACTCAACACCACCGAACAGCGTGTAGCGGATCTTGCCTTCTGTATCGATAATGAAGCTCGAAGGTGCAGCAAAAACCTGCCAGGCACCGATCGAAGCACCGCTCTCGTCCATCAGGATGGTGAATTCAGGTTTGACCTCTTCGACGAAAGCCCTGACTTCGGCCTCTGTCTCTGCCATATCGACGGCGAGTATCTTGAAGTTCTCTTCTCCAAGTTGCGCCTGCAGGCGGTTCATCGATGGCATTTCGGTGCGGCAGGGAGCACAGTAGGTTGCCCAGAACTGCACCATGACAACACGATCCCTGTAGTCTGCAAGGTTGTGAACCTTGCCGTCCAGGTCGGTCAGTTCCAGTGTTGGCGTCAGGTCACCCGTGTAAGGCTTGAGGCTGCCAATACCGGCAATTGCGGTTGCCGAGAGCAGCAGTAGTACTACAATTTTCAGCAGGGTTTTCATTCTTCAGGTTCTCTCAGGTAGAAAAGACCAGCCTTGATAAGTCCGGCAAGTTGAAAGGTGACAGTCTCCTCAGGCAGGTTGGCGTCCTCGCGCTTGAAGAAGTAACCGCGCACACTCGGAATGACTTTGCTATGCACGGTGCTTCCACCTGCGCTGAGTGAGTCTGTGAGGTGTTTGACGCCCCAGCGATTGGGTGTGCGCCCACCTTCGAACAGCATCAGGTTGAGTTTTGTCTTGCCGACTGATTCTTTATAAACAGGCGGCATACCGGGTTGTGGCTTGCCCTGATTGAGGCGTGGAAAAAGCAGGATGGCACCCTTCAGCCTGTTATCGTCAGGATGGAGTTCTTCCCACAGGGCAACACCACGCAAAAGCAGGTCGGTATCAGGACCGCTTGCGATCAGGTAGATTTTCTTATCACTCTCGGCAACAGCCTTGTCGAGCAGGACGATAACATCTTCTGATGCGATTGATTCGACACTGCTCTTGAGTTTCGGCAGCATGTACCCGGATAACATGTCGGGCATCCACACTTCCACACCATCTTCGGACAGGGCCTTCGCAGTCTCCTCTTCATGGAGGCCCGAACCTGCGTCACAGGCAAAACCAAGCAGCAGTCTGTCTCCGTCAGCGGGGAAGACACGGACCTCGATCTCTGTTCCGTCGGGCATTTCAATTTCACGCAGCTCAGACTCCAGCTCGGCACTCAGAGGTGCAACAAGCGAAATTGTAAATAGCAACGTGACCAGATATTTCAATAAGTAGCGCATAGGATTGTTTGAATCGTTGCAGTACAATAGTTCGAATGAAGTATCTCAACAAAGAGACTGCTTCGGCCTTGACCAATATCAATAATTACTAATATATTAATGATAGCATAGATCAATTATAGATAACGGGTATTCTACATGCCAGTCACCAGAAATTTAATTGCGGCACTCATGTTTATTGCTCCACCATTTGCTGCTGCAGAGACCGCAACATTTGTTAGCATGCCCGAAGAAATGACCTTGGCAGTTGAACTGGATGCAGATATTGAGAGGGGCAAGAAGCTGTTTGCACTTTGTGCCACCTGTCATTATGAAGATGGCCTGGGTAAGGCGGACGGCAGTTTTCCTTCGATAGCGGGACAGCACAAGAGTGTTGTTATCAAGCAGATGGCCGACTTCCGGGCCGGTAACCGTGATAACCCGACCATGATACCTTTCTCGGATGCCGCCACAATCGGTGGTGCCCAGGCATTGGCAGATGTGGCTGCTTATATCGCCAGTCTTCCGGCAAATCCTGAACCGGGTCAGGGGAGTGGTGAAAACCTTGATACCGGTGCTGCACTGTTCAAGGAGCATTGCGTTCTATGCCATGCTGATTATGCAACGGGAAGCGCTGATTTTGCATTTCCACGCTTGCAGAGTCAGCACTATGCTTATCTCAATCGGCAGATGCAGTGGATTCGTGACGGCCATCGTCGCAACCCGAATCCGGAGATGAAAAGGCGTCTGTCGTTGATGAATGATGCGCAGATCGATGCAATTGCCGACTACATTTCACGCATCAAGCTTGATTAAGCGGGCGCTTATCCAGCTGTCGCGTTATTTGGCAATCCACAAGATAGCCGCATCCTCATGGCGTTTTGGCACAATGCGGTTCATCAGCACGACACCAGCAGGTGTACGCCACTGGATCATCTCTGATGAGAAGTCCAGGGGCTGGCCTTCAGCCTTGACCTGGATTTCCATCTTTTCTACTGCCAGATCGTGATAGGCGAGTTGGTAAACAACTTTCAGTGCCTGAAGCGAGTTATCACTGAAAAAAAGTGACATGTGCTGGGAAGGCAGTTCGTTGAAGGCTCCAAGCGAGGCCTGGCATAGACGATCGCCAAATTTGGTTTTCCTCTCTTCACAAACAAATTCGACGTCCGGAAACTGTTCGATAAACAGCTCCTCGGTGATATCGGCACCGAGATTTTCGATCTTCAAGCTGATTGTGTCTTTGCCAAACAAGTTGAGCATCATCTGGTCGTAGCTGAGACGGCCATGCTCGGTCATGATGAGCCAGTAGAGCGGCGATATGACGAGGACGATCAGAAACAGGGTTCTGACCGGTTTTGGCAGGTTCGGGACTGTTGACTGACTCATGGGGATCGTTTCTCGGTGGTGTCGGTTTTGCGGTGGCTATTCTGACAGAGTGGTGACGGGCTGACTATAGCTAATTGGATACTGGCCGGCCCGGTACGGGATCTACCCCCTGACCATGGCGATCAACAGCGCTACAAAGAGTACAACTGCCAGAAGAATGATGGCAAAACCGCGCCAATCGGCACTGCTGCCTTTAGGGCCATTCTCCATCTGGTCCTTTGCCGCCGGCCACAGTCGCCACACCATCATCAGCAACAGGATCGCAAAGGTAATCTTCAGAAAGAGTTCCATTTATCTGTTTCCCCTGAAATGAGAACCCCGGCCTTAAGCCGGGGTATATTTTATATCCTGCTATCGATTAATCGTCGGACATGATGCCGAGAAGACTCAACAGGTGTATGAAGATGTTGAAGATGCTCAGGTAGAGTCCATAGGTGGCCATAATGTAGTTGGTGTCACCACCATTGATGATACGGCTGGTATCAAACAGGATAAATCCGCTCATCAGCAAAATGACTGCACCTGAAATTGCCATTGAGAGTGCAGGCATGTTGAAGAAGAGGCTGGCGACGATGGCGACGATCACGGCAATCATGCCGGCGAACAGGAAACCACCGAGAAAGCTGAAATTCTTGCGGGTGGTGAGCGCATAGCCCGACAGTGCAAGAAAGATAATGCCGGTTCCAGCAAATGCAGTACCGATGATTTGGGGACCTTTAGGCAATTGCAGGTAGATGCTCAGCAGAGCTCCCAGGCCAAAACCCAGCATGCCGGTGATGAGGAAGATGACACCGATGCCGGATGTTGAATTGGCAGTGCGGGGCAGTACGAACATGCCCAGCACCATGGCGCCGATGACGCTGATCATGTATGCCATCGGCGGCATCTGCAGAAAGAGTGAAACTGTTGCCATGACCGCGCTGAATAAGAGCGTGGCGGATAGCAGCATATAGGTATTTTTCAGTACCTTGTTGGTTGACAGTACCTGTTCCTGTGAACGTGGTGCACTGATTACACGACTCATGTCATAAACTCCGTTGTCTTCGATTGAATTGATTCAATAGTGGTTAGAATATCCTGTTTGCTGCAAAGTTCAATAGCTATCCTTAATGCCATGGCAATTTACAGGGGATTTGGTTCTAGTATGGTGGAGGATGACTAATTTATCAAGTTTTCAGCACCTTGTTCATCCGATTTTGCTGATAATTCTAGCAAATTGCGTGGTTTTCCCCAGCCAGGAATAGAATTATGAACTTTATATGTAACTACAGACTGCAGAGGTGGTCAGATCAGTATTTGCAGATTATGATACAGATTATATTTCCTAACACTACAGTTACAAAGGCGCCATGAATACGAGCGATCAGAACAGTTATTCCTATATGAATTTGATCCTTTGTCTGGCAGTTATGCTGCTTATGCTGACTGCTTGCGGTGGCGGTGGCGGTGGCGGCACAACGCCGCCCGCTAATATTATTCCAAATGCAGTCGCTGGTGGCGATCAGCAGGTCACAGAAGGTGATAGTGTCACCCTTGATGGTACTGCGAGTAGTGACGCGGATGGAACCATCAACGGTTATGCTTGGCTGCAAATTTCAGGGACCAGTGTCGGGAGCCTGAACGATGCAGGTGAGGGTAAGGTGAGTTTTACAGCGCCCAATGGTGACCATGACCTTACTTTTCGGTTGACTGTGACGGACAATGACAGTGCAAACGACACTGATACTGTCAATGTGGCAGTTTCGGCTCAGAGTGTTTCAAACCTTGCCCCCACAGCCAATGCCGGAGATGACGTTAGTGCTGACGAAGGTGATGCGGTCTCCCTGGATGGTCGTGCAAGCAGCGACAGTGACGGTACCATTGATTACTATCAATGGTCGTTGTTTAGTAAGGACACCGGGGAAAGTGATCCGGTACTGACAGATGCAACAAGTGCGGAGGCAACAGCCACTCTTCCTGGGGCAATGGCAGTTGATACGGTTTATACCTACAAGTTGACAGTGACGGACAATCTCGGAGCTACAAATTCGGATTATGTCGATATCATAGCGAATGCAAATCCCGTTGCTGGCCAGACCGTCAGTGGTTCTATTGCGATTCCGCCTGGTAGCCGTGTAGACATTGATACTCTGGATCCACACGATACGCTGGTTCCAGACAACGATACGATTGGAACAGCACAGTCGATGCCCAATCCAGCCGTGATAGGTGGTTATAGCAGCAACCCTGATTTTGGTAATCCCGATGATTAATACGACTACTACTCCGCAACGCTAACAGCAGGCGAGGCAGTTTCCTTGCTGATCGGGCGTAAATCAGAGGCTGATCTTGACCTTTACCTGAAGACTCTCGGTGGTTCAATCGTGGATGCGTCGATCAGTTATGACTCGGACGAAAGTGTCACGGTACCGTCCAGTGGAACCTACATCATCGAAGTTCATGCATGGTCAGGCGCATCTGCCTATCACCTAGTCATCGGTGAGAATGCCACCACTGCAGTAGCGTCAAATGGTTATCGTCTGAGCGATGACTTTGTCACTGACGAAGTCCTTGTCAAACTTAATCCCGTTAAAGCGGGCGTTGAACCGCAGGTTGACAGTAATTTGGCGAGCAATCTCGGCATGGTTAAGAAGGCTGGTCAGGCGGGTGATATTCAGCTCTATAGAGTACAACCACAAAAATATCTTCAGATACTTGCCGACTCACAGACGTTTAGCAGCAAGGCTGCGAATATGAGTGAAAATATCCAGCAGAAGTATGAACTACTCACTTCAATCAAATTGTTGGCATCTGATCCGTCGATTGACTATGCAGAGCCGAACCGGATTCTCAAGCCGTTGGCTGAACCCGGAGATACTCATTATCCAAAACAGTGGCACTATCCACAGATTGGGCTTCCGACAGCATGGGATGAGAGCTATGCCTCTTCAGCAAAAATTGCCGTGATCGATACAGGCGTCCTCTTGTCGCACCCGGATCTTGACGGCCAACTGACCACTGAAGGTTATGATTTTATCAGTAGCACATCGATCAGTGCGGACGGCGATGGTATTGATAATAATCCCGATGATCCGGGTGATTCCGAAAGCCCCGGGATTTCGAATAGTAGCTTTCACGGTACCCATGTTGC
>NZ_MPRK01000239.1 GCF_002021095.1 Solemya elarraichensis gill symbiont
GCGCAGGGCAACGACCCTGCCCTTTGGATCTTTTGCCGGGCCGGCGAACACCTTGAACTCAACGTCCTGCATCAGGTCGGCAACATCGACCAGTTCGAGCGGGCAGCGCATGTCAGGGCGATCATTTCCGAAACGATGCATCGACTCTGCATAAGTCATGCGCGGGAATGGATCAGGCAGATCAACATCCAGAACAGTTTTAAACAGCTGACGGATCATGCGCTCCATGATCTGCATGATGTCTTCATCATCAATAAAGGACATCTCGACATCGAGCTGGGTGAATTCGGGCTGGCGGTCGGCACGCAGATCCTCGTCACGGAAACAGCGCACGATCTGGTAGTAGCGATCCATTCCAGACATCATCAGCAGCTGCTTGAAGAGCTGCGGTGACTGCGGCAGTGCAAAGAACTTGCCTTCATGAGTACGGCTGGGTACCAGGTAATCACGCGCGCCTTCAGGCGTTGCCTTGGTCAGCATTGGTGTTTCGATATCGATAAAACCTTCGTTATCGAGAAAGCTACGCAGGTTGCGCGTTACTTCAGCACGCATGCGAATACGATCCTGCATCAACGGGCGGCGCAGATCGATGTAACGGTAACGCAGGCGCAGATCTTCACCGACATCATCGTCATCAAGCTGAATCGGAGGTGTTTCAGAGCGATTCAGGATTTCCAGTTCCTGGCCGAGGATCTCGATCTCACCGGTACCGAGGTCCTTGTTAACTGTTCCTTCCGGACGCGGACGTACGCGGCCCTTGATGCGAAGTACATACTCACCGCGAACCTCTTCGGCAGTGGCAAAGGTGTCTGCATCATCCGGGTCATAAACAACCTGCACCAGGCCGTCACGATCACGCAGATCAATGAAGATGATACCGCCATGGTCACGGCGACGGTGAACCCATCCGCAGAGTTCCACGGTTTCGTCGTTATGGCTGATGTTAAGTTGTCCGCAATAGTGTGTTCGCATCTGGGGTATCCGAATTCAGGTTAATCTGTTGTCAATAAAAATGGCACGGCGCAAGGATAACGCCGTGCCAGTGATGTATGGGTTCCGTCAGTTACAGCTGCCGCAGCCGCCTGTACCGCACTTGTGTCCTGATGAGCTTTTCGTATTGCTGCTCTCGGCAACATTCTTTTTCGAGTTGCCACCCTTGAAGTCGGTCTCGTACCAGCCACCGCCCTTGAGACGGAAACCGGCAGCCGAGAGCTGCTTCTTGAGCTGCTCTTCGCCGCACTCGGGACAGGTTGTCAGCGGTGCATCACTCATCTTCTGCATCGCTTCGTGTTCATGCCCGCAGGCATCACAGCGATAATCATAAATTGGCATATTCAACTCCTTGGACCATTTTCCCGAAAATCGGGACAACGGAGAGGAAAGGCAAGAAATATTTTCGGAATTTTAATACATTAATGGCTTCTGTGACACTGATTTTACACATATGAGCCAATCCATCCTGATTACCGGCTGCTCAAGCGGCATCGGCCACCATGTCGCACATGCCCTGCAGGCGCGCGGATACCGTGTTTTCGCCACTGCGCGAAATAACGAGGATATCGCCCGTCTCACCAGCGAGGGGCTGGAAACTCTCTATCTTGAGTACGCAGACAGCGATTCAATCAGGGCAACTGCCAATCACGTTCTCGAACAGACTGACGGGAAGCTCTACGCACTGTTTAATAACGGTGCCTATGGTCAGCCAGGCGCTGTGGAAGACCTGAGCCGAGAGGCGTTGAAAGCCCAGTTTGAGGCCAATTTTTTCGGGTGGCATGAGCTGACCTGCGCCCTGCTGCCATCAATGCGTCAACAGCAGACGGGGCGCATCATCCAGAATAGTTCGGTGCTGGGATTTGCTGCCATGGCCTATCGTGGTGCCTACAACGCCAGCAAGTTCGCAATTGAGGGGCTGACCGATACCATGCGGCTGGAACTGCAGGGCTCCGGCGTACACGTCAGCCTGATAGAGCCTGGGCCAATTGTCAGTAAATTCCGTGATAATGGCTATAAAATGTTCAAAAAATACATAAATGCAGATAAAAGCATTCATAAGGAGGCGTACGAAGGAATGATTCGCCGCCTGACAACAGAAGGACCGGTCGCGCCCTTTACCCTGCCACCGGATGCTGTGCATGAGAAAGTAGTTCACGCACTTGAGAGCAAGCATCCAAAAGAACGTTACTATGTCACCAAGCCAACCTGGATCATGGGAATCACCAAGCGCATATTATCCACCCGCCAGATGGACAAGCTTCTGACCAAAGCCGGTGGCGGTGGAAAACGATAGACAACGCGGAGCATCAAATGAAAAAGCCCTTTGTACAAACTGCCATGCTGGCAGGCGTGCTTGTGTTTAATGTATCCAGCGCTGATGAGGATACGAGACAATTAGTCGAATTGCCGCAGATGATGCAGCAGCACATGATGGCAAATATGCGTGATCATCTCGCAGCCATCAATGAAATCCTGGTCAGTATGGCTGAAGGAGAACTTGAACAGGCGGCACAGGTCGCCGCATCCCGACTGGGGATGAGTTCACTTGATTCTCATAGCGCCAGTCACATGGCAGGTTTCATGCCGGAAGGAATGCGCCAGGCAGG
>NZ_MPRK01000240.1 GCF_002021095.1 Solemya elarraichensis gill symbiont
GGCGTCTTACTCAGACCAAGTGGGCCGCTGTTGTAAGCATGCAGAACATCAGATACATCTGCATGTACGTCTCCAAGAATAGCCGCACTTCGACTCTCAACACTGTCGCCAACACCCTCACCAAAGATGTCCCTGCCAAGAACAGACATCAGACCCCAATCAAGGCCACGTGAATGAGAGTCCATCTGGTTGCTTGAATTACGAATCGCAATGATCTGAAGAGCCTTCTGCCTCTTCTCAAGCTGCAAAGTCTCAATACCAGCAGATATATGTTCCGCAACATTGTCGCTATCAACAATATCGTCAAACATCTCCTTTGGAATCTTACCCCTGAACTGCTCAATGCAATTGTCTCTACTCGTCACACCAGGCACTCCTTCATCTGGTTAAGAACCTTCTCATAAGCATCGATGTCTTTAAGCGCCTTGGCACCACTACTTGTCTTCACTTGCTCAGCCCCAACCTCTTGAATAGCATCAGGAATCATCACGTCGTCATCAGCAACAGCAATCTTGGCGCGATCAACAGGGTCAATCGATGGATCATTCATGAACGCATTCATCTTGACTGCTTTATGTGCGACCCTAGCCTCCCGCTTGGACTTCTTTGGAACCTCAGGAGCAACAGGCCTTTCTGCATGAATCACACCAGCAGACGCAACAAAGTCATCAAGACCTCCCTTGGACTCCAGCTCCTTTGCAAATGACTTCATCGATTTATTCATTGACTGGGCTAAGCCGGTCTTCGAGCCAGCACGTTTCATTACCGCAAATCTTAACTCTTCCGCACTAACACGACTGTTCACGATGAGCTGAGCCAAGTCAGCTTCATACTTGCTGGAATAAGACCTGACTCCAGACAAAGCTGAATCAACGTCAAACGGCTTGCCAGCCCTAACTGCATCCATGTAATCATCAACAACCTTCATGTGTGAATTCATATCCACACCAGACGGCCTTGATTGCGTTGTCATCTCCTCGATTTCAACGACTTTTAGTGCATCTGCCTCTTCCCTTGTAGGACGATATCCATCTTCAATCTTCTTCTTAAAAAGCTTTGATAGGCCATGACTGACAGCAACACCAGCACCACCAATCACAAAACCACCGACAGCAGCACCAACAACATTGTTTACAAATTCAGATTTCGCAGTCTCTGTAGGAACGTTCAAAGTATCTGTCTTCACGTCATACACGCGCTTACCAATAGCTGTCTCTACAGCAGCTCCTATGGCCGCCTCAGTCGATCCAACAGCCAGGGCTCGTGATAGTACGGATTTTGCAGCAAAAGCTGCTGACGGAGCACCCAGGAGCATAGAGGTTGCCATGACAGGGTCCTGTATGCCGCCAACCATGCTGCCAAGAACACTGCCTGCTGATGCACCAAAACTATCACCACGCTCTTCAACCTGGTCCCTTACGCGCCTGGCATCAGATGCATAGTCAACATAAGCCTTGTTGATCGTGTCGAAGTCTTCAATATCTTCATGTTGATTGATAGCCGCCTTATTCTGGCGCATGAAATCTTCTCTATCCTTCAGCCTGCCACTAAGTCCATACGGATTTGTGCCTATGTCCCAGCGACGATCACCAGTCCGCTCGAACATCTTCTGGTAGGTATCAATCACTCTCCTGGACTTGAAATCACTCTCTGAGTTAAACTGCTCCTGAGATTCATAGAAACTCTTCGCAGCATTGAAGTTCTCAATAAACCCAGACGGAAGCTGGTCATTACTCACCAGTGGATTGTCAACAGCCCTCCTCCTAAGAAGATCGACCTGGTTCATCGGTTATATTTCAAAATAAATGGCTGCTCTTCATCCTTCTTCTGAAGAAAATTGAACCCATTGATCACATAGTACTCACCACGTACGCCAGTCTCTGTAAGCGTCACGTCACCATCAGCAATAGCATCAGCAAGATCACGGTCATGATCGTATAGCTTAGAGCTACCAAGGCCATGCAGATCATCAGCAGAAAGGTCATCTAACCAGTCTTCAAGATCATCAGCGCTTGTATCAAAATTAGGGGACATGATAAAAGAACCACGATATTCAAGAGGCTCTCCTACAACAATATCAATCGCCTCTTCCATGGAATCAGAATCATATACACCAGAGTAGTCTCCATCTCTGATCATAATCCCTGCATATGCAGACTTTATTGCCTTCTCTCTGTTTTCAGCAATCCCACCAAGTAATGCAAATGCCTGTTTAACTCCCTGGATCTCTTCAATATAGTCAGCCTTCTTAGGAATGATTGTGTCGTCATCACTCTGAAACCCACTAAGAACAAGGCCTGCAGCCTCATCATGCCCCTGCATTGAAAGATTGCCAACAACACCAAGAACAGCACCAGCCTTCGTCATGCCTATCTGGTCAAAAGCAAGTGCAGTGCGATCCTCACCCATATTGCTGACCATCCTACCAGCGTAATCAGACACCTCCTCAGGAGTTGACTGGGCTAGAATCCCGTTTAATGATGCAATGTCTGCACGTGAAAGGGGATTCATCATGCGCCCATCACTCAAACTCTCGCTCTTCCTGGCAATCTCACCACGCTGATACATCACATGATCAAATTCATCAACGCTCGAGGATGGCACTCTTGCGCTTAGATGACGACATGCCTGAAAAGTCCGCCGCTTCATTGCTATAGGCCAATGCAGAATCAATGTCATCAGTATCCATACCCAAAGATTGGCGTTCTTTACGAAGAGACTC
>NZ_MPRK01000241.1 GCF_002021095.1 Solemya elarraichensis gill symbiont
GGATGGATGGATGGAATGAGTTTATTGTCCCATCAGCACAGTAAGGCTATATAGGGACAACAAATGATTGAAACTAAAATGATAATAATGAATGATAATAAATTAGAGAGATATATTTACAGAAAATGAATATAGAAGATGAATACGAATACATTCATGAAAATGGTAAATGAAAATTGCAGGATGTGCGATCGACACACCAGCGAGTGCGACCAATAGCAGCATCTCTCCTTTGCAACTACTCCTTCCCCAAAACCCACCTCACGGGGCGGAGATGTGCACGGTCGCAGTTGCTGATACATCAATCATATCCTGCAATTTAAAAATGACTTCACGAATCAAGGAGAATCACAAAAATAAAATCTTAGAATAAAAATCAAATGAGATATTGAAATGACAATATATAAAAAAGCAATATAAAAACAAATTAAATTTTGTGATAAAGATCTATTGATTCTAAATAATTGAGAATGTGCTCGGGAGCAACTTTCTCAAACAAAATTTTCGATGACATGACATTAAAAAAGGATGATCGTTTCCTGGCAAAAGCCGAACAAGTCATCAAAATATGCTCAATCGAGAGCGGAACATTACAAAAGGTACAAAGAGGACGAGGCTCTTTCTTCAATAAAAATGAATGGGTCAGGTGAGAATGGCCTATTCTCAAGCGAGTGAGAACTACATTCTCTCTCCGACTGAAGGCGGAAATATGTTGGTTCTGTTTCAAAGAGGGCTGAATATGGTGTAGTTTGTTATTAACCAAATTATCCCAGTCGAGTTGCCAAAACTGAGTGATATATTTCCGAGATAGGGGTTTAAAATCAGAGTAAGGTACCTTAAGAGAACTCTGTGTAGAGTTCAAGGCAGCTTTGGCAAGTGAATCTACTTTTTCGTTGCCTTTGATACCCATGTGACTAGGTATCCAACAGAAAATAATGGATTTACCTTTATGATGTAAATGAGTGTAATGTTCTAAAAGTTTTAATATTAGAGGATGTTTAATGTTAAAATGACTGAGTGACTGGAGTGAAGAAAGTGAATCTGTAAAAATAATAAACTTTGAAGATTTATGAGTTTCGATTCTTCGTAAAGCTAGTAGTAAGGCATGGAGTTCTGCTGAAAATATGGATGCATTATCCGGTAACCTCGAAGTATCAATGAAAGGAGGTGCATACATCGCTGCTGACACCTTTGCCTGATCCTTTGAACCATCTGTATAGATGGGTTGATGGTCACGATAAGTGTGTCTAATTTCAGCAAACAGGGATTGAAATTCTAGTGGGTGTGTAGTGGATTTAGATCTGTTGTGCAAAGAATAAATGACAGTGGGTATCTCTAACAACCATGGTGGTGTAGGAGATAATATGCTGGGTAAAATGTCAGCAGATGGTATTTCTGCTGCCTCAAAATGAGGAATAGTACGGACTCCAAATGAAGGGATGATTCGTTGGTGATATGCATACATATTTTCATGTTGTGCATGAAATACACAATTATAAGCTGGATTATTAGGATATGCTTGCATCTTAGTTGTATAGTCTAAAGATAATTTAGTGCGTCGAGAACTCAATGATGGCTCATTGGATTCTACATACAGGCTCTCCACTGGGGAAGTTCTGTATGCTCCTAAACATATACGTAAGCCCTCATGATGTATGGAATCAAGAGGTCTAAGATATGATGGTCTTGCAGAACCATAAATAATACTTCCATAATCCAGTTTCGAGAGAATAATGGCCTTATATAGCATAAGTAGGGTATCACGATTAGAACCCCAGTCAGTACTAGACAAAACCTTGAGAATGTCCAACGATTTTTTACATTTCGCCCTAAGGTACCGAATGTGAGGTATAAAGGTGAGTTTAGGGTCTAAAATAAGACCAAGGAACTTGAATTCTTCCACAACAGGAATTGGATCTTTTGCCAAAAACAAAGTAGGGTCTGGATGAAGACCACGAAGCTGACAAAAATGCATGCAAACTGTTTTGGTTTTCGAAAATTTGAAACCATTAGTGTCAGCCCATTTAGTAAGTTTATTAAGACACTGTTGGAGGTGTCTTTCCATTGTACACATGTGTTTTGATCGATAACTGATAGAGAAGTCATCTACATAGAGAGATCCTTCTGTATCAGTTTTCATACATGAAGCAATGCTGTTAATCTTAATGGAAAATAATGTAACTGAGAGGATGCTACCTTGCGGTACACCCATCTCCTGTGGAAATGTGTCCGAAAGAGTAGAACCCAATCGAACACGGAAATTACGATCATTTAAAAAACCCTTCAACCCAAAGTCGAAGAGATCTTTTAAAATACCGTATTGCCAAGTGGTTTCGTACGCCTTTTCCAAATCAAAGAACACAGTAACGACGTGCTCTTTTTTCAGAAAGGCATCACGAATGTAATTCTCGAGGCGGACTAAGTGATCAATGGTACTACGTCCTTGACGAAAACCACATTGTATATTGGTTAAAAGATTATTGGATTCTAAAAACCAAACTAAGCGGTCATTTATCATGCGTTCCAAAGTTTTGCATAGACAACTGGTAAGAGAGATGGGGCGGTAGTTTGCAGGATTGGTATGATCTT
>NZ_MPRK01000242.1 GCF_002021095.1 Solemya elarraichensis gill symbiont
AATTATCTTTACCATTCCGTTGCAGCTGCTTGCTTATCATGTCGCTGTACTCAAGGGAACGGATGTTGACCAGCCGAGGAATCTTGCCAAATCAGTAACAGTGGAATAGATTTCGTTATATAAAAGATCCTTTAAATGATTTGGTTTATGGTTTTGATATCAAGATCAAAACTAGATCTTTGACTCTCGATAAGATCCCGTCTCGTCAGCAGTGGAGATTAGACTTAATCCATGAACTAAATAGCCGTGGCTTAAGCAATGTAGAAATATCTGACTATCTGAATAGTCAAAATATCGAGTCTCCACGTGGAGTTAAATACTCTCAGAAACTGATTTGGGTTACACTCAAAAATAATCGAAGATAGAGCATTTCGAGCTAACGACATCAAAGTGTCAGTGTCGAAACCTCATTTCTACGAGAAAATAAGAATTCGAAAGTACTGACTAGACATTAGACAGCATTGCCAGATTCTTCTGGATTGGCTGAGGATAATGCTGACAAACTAACCAAATTGAATTACAGGAAATATTCCTGTCAATAGGGCTCACTTTTGAAATATGGCTAAGATAAACAGAAGAAAACCACCAGCTCATATACTCATACTAGATACGAACGTTCTTTTTTCTGAGAATAAAGAATTATGTGCCTCATCTGAATTCCATGACTTTTGGAATGAATACAGTAGTAAATACGATATTGAATTAATTCTACCTGAGGTCGTGAAAGGTGAGTTGCTATATCAACACACATCCTCCGCACTTACTACCTTGGAAAGAATCAACTCTCAGTTTGATAACTTGTCGGCTTATACGGATAAAACATATAAACATCGAGTCAAAGCACAGCATATTAGGAAGGATATGGAGAGTCGATTTGATAAATGGATCTCTAGTCTTAATGCTGAGGTAGTAGAAACTCCTTGTAAGTCAATCGACTGGGAAAGATTAACCAACGACGCCATCTGGCGAAACCCTCCTTTTACAGAAGAAAAGGATAAAAAACACGAAAAAGGATTCAGGGATTCCTTAATTATGGAAACAGTCGTTCAGTTTATTGAAGATAAACCGAACGCGAATATAGTATTTATTAGCAATGATACCGCCTTATCGGGTGAGAGCAAAAGAAGAGTAGGAGCTAATAAGTTTGTATCGTTTTATGAAACATTAGACGAATTCGCTTCTTTTTTAAGGCTGCTTGATGAGCAGTTTACAAATGAATTTATTCAAGCAATTCAAGCAAGAGCAAGATTGAAGTTTTACAATAAAAAAGATGATAATTGTCTGTACGTCAAAGAGAGAGTGATTAACCGTATTCGTACAGATTACAGTCATATATTCTCAACTCCTCCAACAAAGAGATCATTAGGGCTCGCTATATCTACTCCACTAACGCCAACAAAAGGAAAATGGACAATAGCAAGTGATGAAGGCATATGGGTTTTCGCCCCGAACTATATTGAACATAGTGATGAAAAACGATTTACATGGGGTAGTCGTATAGAGTTCGTACGGTTATATAGATATTCAGGTTTAGGCATAGGTAGCTTGTTAACTGCGTATTCTGGGCAAGAAAATTTACGAAAACTTGAATTCAAGGTTGTATGGACAGCAACTGTCGGAAAAGATGCTAGTTTCCGTAACCTTAAATTAGTCAGTATAGAGTTAGAAGATGAAAAATTTGAATTGGCAACCGAGGACGATAAAAAAAGGTACGCAATTGAAAGCTCTATAGAGTAATAAATACCTGAGCTGTTTTTCACGAATTCATTCAGGTCGATACCTTACTGAAAATTAAATGTCTAGATTCTCTGAATGCATTGCTTCACTAGACCAGGACAAAAAAGGCGTTCAATTTGAACGCTTCGTTAAATGGTTTCTGAAGAATGACCCTGAATGGTCAACTCAGGTAGATAAAGTCTGGCTCTGGAATGAGTATCCAAACAGATGGGGGGCTGATTTAGGAATAGATTTAGTCTTCAAACATAAGAATGGCGAAACATGGGCTGTTCAAGCTAAATGCTACTCAGAAGAATATCCAATAAAAAAATCCGATGTTGATTCATTTCTCAGCGAGTCTAACCGCAAACTAATCGATAGACGGCTACTTATCAGTTCTACAGATATTATTGGGAAAAACGCAAAACAAGTCTGTTTTGATCAAGAAAAGCCAGTAACACTTTTTCTCTATTCTGATGTTGATAAATCAGTGATTGATTACCCAAAATCCTTTAAAGAATTATCTAAAGCAAAACAGCGTAAGAAACCAACACCGCGTCCACATCAAAGAGAAGCAATAAAAGCTGTCGCAAAGGGCTTTGAAAATACCGATCGTGGTCAGCTAATCATGGCTTGCGGTACAGGAAAAACTTTCACGACTCTATGGATAAAAGAGAGGCTAGAAGCAGGATCGACATTAATTCTTCTTCCGTCACTTAGTTTGCTATCTCAAACACTACGTGAATGGACTTCGGCATGTAATGAAGAATTTGAAGCATTATGCGTATGGAGACTGTAAATTAGTTTGTGTATCTGCTTATCTCCCGTAGGGGTTAATGATAAGCAGATACACAAACTAATTTACAGTCTC
>NZ_MPRK01000243.1 GCF_002021095.1 Solemya elarraichensis gill symbiont
CCTGTTTGAGTTTAGTACCCAGGAGAGGAGTATCACTCTTCACCTTGCAACGGATCCTGAATTGCCGACCATGCTGATTGGCGACCCGCTGCGCATTACACAGATCTTCAACAACCTTGTCGGTAACGCCGTGAAATTTACCGAGGAGGGAGAGATCAACATCGAGGTAAAGATCAAGGGCAGGTCCGATGACCGTATCGTGCTGTTGTGCAGGGTGCAGGACTCAGGTATTGGCATGACGCCTCCTGAGCAGAAAAAACTGTTTCAGTCATTCTCCCAGGTTGATAGTTCTACAACACGCAAGTATGGCGGTACAGGCCTTGGACTCGCAATCTGCAAGCAGTTGGTCGAGTTGATGGATGGAACAATCTGGGTAGAGAGCACCATCGGCGAAGGTTCAAATTTCTACTTTACCCTCGATCTTGCCTACGACAAGAAGACACGCACAATCGCCTCAAAAGGATCGGGCCTCAGCAAGAAGAACGTACTGGTGGTTGACGACAGCATCAATGACTTGCAGATTATCGACCACATTCTCTATTCCTGGGGAGTCACGGCAACGCTGTGTAATGAGCCGCAGGAGGCACTTCGCCTGGCCAGGGAGAATGAGTATGACTACCTGATTACAGACTGGCGCATGCCAGGTCTTGACGGTGTAGAGTTGGTCAAGATTATGAAGGAAGAGCATGGTGTGAAGTGTCCGCACATCGTTATGGTCACTGCATACGAACGTGCCGGCCTGATGGCTGAAGCGAGGGAGAAGAGCGTTGAACTTGACAGGGTGGTCAGCAAGCCGTTCACATCATCATCGCTATTTGATGCACTTGCTTATCAACATGGTGAAAAAGAGATTGCAGAGCACAGGGAGAAACAGGTATTCAAGGCGAGTGGCCGCGTGTTGCTGGTTGAAGATAACGAGATCAACCGGGATGTTGCGGTTGAGAATCTGGAGCATTACGGTCTCGAAGTCTCGATAGCTGTTGATGGCGAGGAGGCGGTCAAGATAGCGCGTGAGAAAGAATTCGACCTGATCCTGATGGATTTGCAGATGCCGGTTATGGACGGATTTGAAGCAACCCGCAACATACGAAAATTCAATAAAGAGATACCTATTATTGCACTTAGCGCGGCAGTCATGAAGCGAGACAAGGAGCGCACCGAGGAGATAGGGATGAACGGTCATCTAGCCAAGCCTATTAACCTGGCCGAACTGGAACAGATGCTGTCACACTACCTGGAACACGAAATTGTCGAGGCGCAGGGTGACGATGGTGTGAAAGAGGAGATTCCAGTCGAAGCGTTTGCCGGAGTGGTTGATATTGCCAACCTTGTCGATACCGTCCACTCAATTGATAGTGCCTACCGAGCCTTGAGAACATTCACGAAAGAGTATCGTGAGGCGGGCGCAATGCTTGTTCCGGATGCTATTGGTAGTGAAGAATTTAATCGCCTGATTCATACCGTCAAAGGTGTCAGCGGTAACCTCAGGCTCGAGAAAGTCTATCCACTGGCTCATTCGATTGATACTGCTGAAAATGCCGAAACAAAGAAAGAACAGTTGCCACAGTTGGTCGAGGCTATTACTAAAACGATAGCAGTGATTGATGAAATGGTGCCGCAGGATGAGGTCGACACAGGTGTGAAGCTGACGATCTCGTCACAAAAACGTGATGAATTGTTTAAGCAATTACACGAAGCGGTGCTGACAAAGCGCCCACGCAATTGCATACCATTGCTTGAAGAGATGGCCGCCTATCAATTTTCTGATGATGACAGGGAGATCCTCACGAAACTCACCGAGTTCATCGATGAATACGACTTCAAGTCAGCAATCAGCTACCTGGAGAAGAACAATGCAGAATGAGACTTCAACAATCCTGCTGGTAGATGATGCCAAGAGTAATATCGACATGGTTCTCGACATCATGGGCGATAGCTACGATATTCTTGTTGCCCGCGACGGTGAAACGGCGCTGGAGATTGCTGCTGAGGAGGAGATCGACCTGGTACTGCTCGATATCGTTATGCCGGGGATGGATGGCTACCAGGTTTGCGAGGCGCTCAAGGCGAGTGAAGACAAGGCAGAAGTCCCCGTGATTTTTATTACTGGCAAAACTGACGAGAACTCTATCGAGAAGGGTTTTGATGTCGGTGGTGTTGATTACGTGACCAAGCCGTTCAAAGACAAGGAGCTGCGTGCACGAGTCAAAACCCATCTCCAGTTACGTTCTTTGATAAAACACCTGGAGTTTATCTCTTCCTATGACAAGATGACTGGAATCTATAACCGTGGCATGTTTTTCAAGCTGGGGGAAAACGCTGGAATAAAGGCAGAAACGATCTTTTCGCGGTAATGATAGACATCGATAAGTTCAAGGCGATCAACGACACTTATGGTCATCCGACAGGAGACAAGGTGATCAAGGCAGTGACTAGTACAGTCAGCAGTGAACTTGGAGAAGGAACAATTTTTGGCCGTGTTGGCGGTGAGGAATTTGCATTGCTGTGTAATGCAGAAACGAGCGAAGAGGTGATCGCACTGATTGAGCAGATCCGACTCGATGTTGAGAAGATC
>NZ_MPRK01000244.1 GCF_002021095.1 Solemya elarraichensis gill symbiont
ACGCAGGGCGTCCGGGGCAATAAAGGCTGTCGAAGATCGAGTGTAAAAGGGAGACTTGGATGTCCCGTTTTACATCACGAGATCAAAGACACGCTTGACTGGCTTGTTCGTCGTGACAGGCGCACGGGTCTTATGCTGATTCTCGTGATGCTTCTTCCGCCTGTTTTGATCTGGTTGACAGGCTTGTTTGAGCCCATGTACATGCTGCGAACCATCATGCCATCGCACTTGATTGCGATGACAGGCCTCGCACTGGCTGTGACAGCAATTCAAGCAAGGTGGTTTCGGATGGCCGGGATTGCAGTTCTCGGTGTTATTCTGGGAATCTCTTCCTATGGCTATTTTTCTCATTACAAGAAAGAAGCATGGGCCGATTTGTCCGTACAGTTGAAACAGACTGTTTCACCCGATACAGCGGTACTGGTCTGTGAAGAGTATCTCTATCATCCGCTCTATTTTTATCTGTATGAGGATATGCCACCCGTGATTGATCTTAATCACCGCAAGCGCAGGGTGCGAATCAGGCACACGCCTGCAGATCAATGGCAACCCTTTTACTTGCAACCGGGTAATAAGCCACCTGGTGTCATACATGTAATCGGGAGATATGGCCGCTGTGCCGGACGTATGGAGCAAGATCTGTTTGCTATAACGGGTACTGAATATAAGGTTATAGATAGTTGGCGGGGATATAAGATTGGTATGGCGACATATGAAAATGGTACCAATTTCCACACAAGATGAAGAATAGCAGACTTATTAGTGCAAACAGTTTTGTAGCCGATTTTTTGAGAAGCGAGTGGTACAAGCACTTCTACGATAATGTCCGCTCACAATTTGATGAAATTGTTACAAATCCGGATGTTAATGACGCTAAACAGAACTATATACGGCGACATCTTTTATGGCGTCTGAGATTCCCGTTACTACGCGAGATACCCCGGGATATCGAATGGCAGATCATCGATGTCAGCAATGATGAATTTGCTGATTTGAAGATTATTCGTGAATCTGGTTGGGGCAAGGTCTTTGGCCCCAACAAAACATTGGTCCAGGCTGCTGACATGTTTGTTTCCGGATTGCCTGAGGGGCATGGAATAAATTTTGACAAGGTGAATGAGATCAGAAAATCTATCGGGTCGTTGGGCTTTAGCAATAAGTTGATATGCATTGCGACTGATCCCGATTCACCGCGTACCATTATTGAAGGAAACCACCGGGGCCTTGCATTTCAAATTCACAGAATAGAATCAGGGGCATCGGATCATCTTCCGAAAGAGATCATTCTTGGTACAAGCAAGGAGATGCATCATTGCACATGGTTGAATCCATAGTGCTATCCCGGGAAGAGGGTATGTGCGCAAATTATATCCTGGCTAATCGACAAGTATGGGATTCTTTAACTCCGTTCGGCTTCGAGCCTGTAATCGCCGGACTCTAATTCTTCCGCAGTACCTGCAAGCAGTTTGAGCATCAGTTCACATGACGCGGGTGCGAGTACCACGCCGTTTCTGAAATGCCCTGCATTGATATAGAGATTCTCATACTCGGGATGGCGGGCAATATAGGGCACGCCTGATGGCGAGCCGGGTCTGAGGCCGGCCCATTGCAGTTCGACTTCGTACTCCTTGAGTACCGGATATCTACCCGTGACAACGTCATAAAGTTCAGCTTCGGCATCCTCCGTGGTCTGTTTGACAAAGCCGCTGTATTCAACGGTGCTGCCGAACAGGATGCGTCCATCCTTGCGCGGGATTGCGTACCTGTCTTCCCACAGGGTGATGTGCTTGATCAAATCTGGCACGGTCTTGAACAGAATCATCTGCCCACGTACAGGTTCAATAACCGGAATCAGGTCACTGAAAAGCGAGACCAGCTGGGCAGTCCAGGCGCCTGTACATAGGATAATGTTGTCGGCATTCAGAATGCCTTTACTGGTTTCCACGCCAGTCACTTTGCCACTGTCGGTCACCAGGCCATGCAGTTCATGCTCTTCGAGTAACTCAACGCCAAGCCTGATGATGGTTTCTCTGAGGGACTTTGCAATGCGCGGGTTGCGTACCTGTGCTACATCCGGCATCCAGATTGCGCTTTCGGTATCGGGCGCAAATTCAGGTTCGAGTTCATTGATTTCCTGTTTCGAGATGCGCGACAATTGCTTGCCGTTTTCTGTAGCCCATCGCAGGGCATCCTGCTCTTCATCAGGTGCGATAGTAAGCATGCCGCTGATGAGATACTCGGGATCAATACCACTGGTTTCCAGCAGGTAGTCAGTTAACTCGGGATAGAGTTCCTGTGAACGACTTGCGAGCCGGGTTACGCTTTCAGAATAGCGCCACGGGTAGAGCGGCGAGACGATGCCGCCACCGGCCCAGGTCGATTCGCGTCCTGCAAGTTGACGATCGATAAGTGTTACATCAGCGCCTTGCTGGCGTAGCATCATGGCAGTCATCATGCCGATGATGCCGCCGCCTGTAATGAGATACTGCATAGTGAATCCGTTAAGAGATCAGGTTAGGCCTGCTCAATGAGCTGACGCATGTTTTTCGGTAGAACAAAAGTGACA
>NZ_MPRK01000245.1 GCF_002021095.1 Solemya elarraichensis gill symbiont
CAACGATTCTCACAAGCTTCAAACGCTGACTGGAACTGGCGACACAATGACTATTTATTCCCACATTATCGGGAACGATGATCATTATTCGACAATTCAGAGGGTTAGACCACGCTATAACGATGGGCCTACTTCTGCATCATTAACTAACTATTACAAAGACGAGTCTGAGGATGGTTTTACCGAGGACTTTACTGTTGCCCAGTCTGACGGGAAGTTCGATTTTCTCAGATCGAGCAAGTGGCATAAACTCAGATTTACATTCACAGGTGAAACGGTAGTTGCCGGCTATAGCTTATTTCTGAAGTCCGGAGGTAGGGAGTGAATGACCCGCGCTTGCCTATATTGCCGTTTGAAGCACCCGAATACATCAGGCGACTCTGGCAACGTCTAACAGAGTTATTCAGGGCGCAGACACCTGCTGCTGGCTGGAAGGATAAGGAAGCCTCTATATCTACTGCAAAGGTCGGTGGGTCGGACCCACCAACATGGGCTGTAATGATTGATGGCATTTATGCCTATAAATTCGCGCCTAACAAGGATGAAGAGGTTTGGCTGTCGTTCCATATGCCACATGACATTCAATACTCGTTTCTGAGAGATGACGGAACGGTACAAGGCCCGACACTCTTCCCTCATGTTCACTGGGTTAGCGATGGAACAGATACAGGGACAGTCAGGTTCGGCATCGAATACACGATGGCAAAGGGATATTCACAAGGGGTTTTTCCGGTAACGACGACAATCTACCTTGAGCAAGCGTCTGATGGTACGGCCAATAAACACAATATCGTTGAGACAACCGATGACAATGCACTATTGAGCGAGTCGTTTGAGACTGACGCACTGGTACTGACAAGGGTGTTCAGGGAAGGCACTCATGCCAATGACACTTTAACCGATGATGTATTTATCCTCTTCGTGGATTTACATTACCCATCCGATGGGTTGAATACAAATGAACGAAACCGCAACAACACAAGTGGTGAGCTTCCCTGGACAAAAAAGCAGATGTTCGAGTCTTGAGTTTATTTGGGTTGAGCCTAATGAAATTCACGGCTATTGGGAGTTGGTCAAACCTGGGCTAGAAAAGGTCAAGAAACATGGCGGAGGCTGGCTGAATGAAGACATTTACGCATCCATTAAAGCGGGGCAGTCAAATCTGCATGTTTTTTATGATGATGCCACCTATGTTGGTTTTGTGCTTATTACTCCTAGTGTCGGGTTTGGTGGGAATGTTCTTCATGTCTGGGCCATGTACTCGGACGACCAAAACCAGCAATACCACGATGAAGTAAATAATCAATTAACACAATGGGCTGAGAGTATGAAAGCGAAAACAATCACCTTCCACACCAGTCGGAAGGGGTGGGGCAAAGTGGGTGAGAAACTCGGTTTCAAGGCTGTGATGACAATTTATGAGAGGACAGTCTAATGGGTGGCGGCGGTGGTAATACAACCACGACGACTATAGCTAAACTTCCTGAGTTCGCGCAGCCGTACCAGGAGCAATTACTGGAGCAGGGTGCTGCACTGTCGGGTAATCCTTACGAGGCCTATGGTGGTGAGATGATTGCAGGTTTTGATCCTGCACATAACCAGGCAATGGACGTTGTGATGGGCAGGGCAAGTGCCGGTAGTCCGATGCTGGACGCTGCACAGCAATATGGTATTTCGCAGATGAATGGTGAGATGAACCCGTATGTCAACGACATTATCATGCAGAACGCTGCGGATATGACACAAGCCTACAACGACATAACCAACCCTTATTTTACCTCTCAGGATGTTGCAAGCGGGGCTTTTGGCAATTCCGGTCTTCAACAGGCCAGGTTGAATTCAATGTCCGATCTCACGGAGAACGTGGGAGAGATGGCGAATAACGTCCGTTACGGTGCATGGAATGACCAACAAAACCGTGGCATGAGTGCTATGGGCATGGCTCCAACGCTTGCGGAAGCTGATTACATGGACGCTGACAAAATGATGGGTGTTGGTGACATGTTGAGGGATTACGAACAGTCGCAACTCAACGAGCAGTACGCGAACTGGCAGGCTGAGCAGATGTGGCCTTACCAGCAGCTTGATCTTCTCGGCAATACACTGAGGCAGGCTGTTGCAGGAGGTGGTTCGACTACCACATCAGCACCCAACGCCTACGCGTCCAATCCTTATGCAAACATCCTCGGTGGAGGCTTGATGCTCTCAAGCGTTCCCGGCTTACTTGGCATGACTTAGGAGAAAGACCATGACAAAAGCAGCATTAATTCCTCTTCTCGGTGCTGGCGCTGGTGCGATGATGAACAAAGACGATCCCTTCAAAGGCGCGATGCTGGGTCTTTTGGGTGGTTCGATAGCAGGGCCGGTTGCAGGTGCAATGGGAGGCGCTCCAGCGGGTTCAGCACTTGAGGCTGCTTCTTTCGCTGCGCGCCAAGGAGAGAGAGTCGAAGGCGCGTAGTCCCCGGTAGCCACTAGGCGAGACTGTTTTTCTGACGTGCGCCAGCGTCAAAGGAAAAATAAAGTGAGCATCCGACAGTGGCGTC
>NZ_MPRK01000246.1 GCF_002021095.1 Solemya elarraichensis gill symbiont
GCGCGACCTATCCAAGAACATTCGACAGGGCAGCACGCTCTCCAACGACCAGTTTGCCGATGAGCGGTTCCACTACTGCTTGTCCAATCCCCCTTTCGGCAAGAAGTGGGAGAAGGACAAGAAAGCCGTTGATACTGAGCATAAAGAAAAAGGTGAACTGGGCCGCTTCGGGCCGGGCCTGCCTAAAATCAGCGACGGCTCCATGCTGTTTTTGATGCACTTGGCAAGCAAGTTGGAGCTGCCAATCAATGGTGGCGCCGCCTCCGGTGAATCGGAAATCCGCCGTTGGCTACTCGAAAATGATCTGGTCGGAGCCATTATCGCGCTACCAACGGATTTGTTCTTTCGCACCAATATTGCGACCTATCTTTGGATCTTATCCAACAAGAAGTTGGAAGAACGCAAGGGCAAGGTGCAATTGAGCAACGCCACCAGCCTGTGGACCCCCATCAAAAATGAAGGTAACAAGCGCCGAATTGTCAGCGATGAGCAGCGCCATCAGATTCTGGACATCTACGCGGCCGGTGAAACTGACGAGCTTTCCCGCATGCTGGACTACCGCACTTTCGGTTATCGCCGCATCAAGGTGCTTCGTCCACTACGCATGAAGCTGGTGCTGGATGAAGCAGGACTGGCACGACTGGAAGCGGACGCAACTTGGGGAAAGCTTACACCTTCCCATCAGGACTTTTGGCTTGAAGTGCTCAAACCACTAATGGGGCAAACTCAGCCTTATCTATGGTCAGAAACGTTTGCCAAGGAAACCATCAAATCCGATGATGCCAAGGCGCTCAAGGTTAAAGCCAACAAGACTTTTATCACTGCCCTGATCAATGCCTTCGGCCACAAAGACCCGCAGGCCGACCCGGTCACGGATGGGAAGGGCGAATTGGTGCCCGATACAGTATTGACTGATTACGAGAACGTACCCTATTTGGAGAGCATTCAGGACTACTTTGCTAGCGAAGTGCTGCCGCATGTGCCAGATGCTTATATCGACGAAAGCTTTATCGACGAGAACGATAAACAGCTTGGCCGCGTCGGTTACGAAATTAACTTCAATCGCTTTTTCTACCAGTACCAGCCACCGCGCAAACTGCACGACATTGATGCCGACCTGAAACAGGTGGAAGCGGAGATTGCCGACCTGCTGGCAGAGGTGGCAAGCGAATGAGCCAGTACAAAGCGTATCCTGCGTACAGGGATTCCGGTGTTCAGTGGATTGGGGAGGTGCCAGAGCGCTGGGATGTAATACCCATAAAAAGGTTCACAAAACTGAGCAAAGCTAGAACCTCAGATGCAACTGAGGATGCTACCTACATTGGCCTAGAGGATGTTGAATCAGGGTCGGGAAAATACCGTCCTACCGAAGGAAGTTCCAGGCAATTTGATAGTTCTACCGTAGGAGTATTTCACAAGGGGCAGGTGCTATACGGAAAGCTTAGACCTTACCTAAGGAAAGCAATCATTGCTGATACGAAAGGAATTTGCTCTACGGAGTTTTTAGTTCTGCAGCCTGAAAGGGCCTTGCCAGAGCTACTTCAAAAATGGCTTTTAACCCTTGAGGTAACACAGCAGATTGAAGCGACATGCGAAGGTGCCAAAATGCCGAGGGCCGATTGGGATGGCATTGGAAACATCCCGATGCCCTTGTCTCCAATTATTGAAGAACAAGCCACCATCGCGGCCACTCTCGACCGCGAAACTGCCCGCATCGATGCACTGATACAGAAAAAAGCCTCCTTTATCGAACTGCTTAAGGAAAAGCGCGAGGCGCTAATTACCCATGCGGCCACCAAGGGCCTGGATTACAGCGTTGAGATGAAGGATTCCGGTGTTCCGTGGATTGGGCTGGTTCCGGAACATTGGGAGGTCGTTCCAAGCACATGGCTATTTGTCGAAAGTAAAGAGCGAGCACACGAAGACGACCAGCATCTATCAGCGACTCAAAAATATGGGGTTATTCCTCTAGCCGAGTATGAGCGACTGGAAGGACGACAAGTTACTCACGCAGTAAAAAACTTGGAACAGCGCAAGCATGTTGAGCTAGACGATTTTGTCATTAGCATGAGGAGCTTCCAAGGTGGTATTGAGAGGGTAAAAGCTCGTGGCTGCGTTCGGTCTTCCTACGTTGTAATACAAGCAGAAGCTGGCGCAGATAAGAACTATTTTGCTTATCTGTTCAAATCTGGGTCATACATACAAGGGTTGCAGGCTACGTCGAGCTTTATTCGCGACGGACAAGACCTTAACTACGGGAATTTTCGTCAAGTCAAACTTCCCCAGCCGGAGCTAGATGAACAGAGGCGTATTGCCAAATTCCTGGATCAGGAAACCGCCCGAATTAATGCTCTAGCAAAGAAAACAGAGCATAGCGTAACGCTACTCAAAGAACGTCGCGCCGCCTTTATCACTGCCGCCGTGACCGGCCAGATTGATTTGCGAGGAGTGGGAAAAGCTAGAACGGCTGAACGGGGCCAAAACGCTTGATGTGCTGATGGAACGCTTAGGAAAAGCGCTGGATAAGCAAGGCACTATGCAGGTACTGCGCCAAGGCTTTGCGATTGCCGGTTGTGGCCTGATCGAGATGACCGAGGCTGCGCCAGAAGACAAGCGCAATCAAGCAGTGATCGACCGCTACAAGGCCAATATCCTGCGCGTTGTTCCAGAACTGAAGTATCATCCTGCCCGTGAATTTGCCATTGACCTGGTGCTGTTTATCAATGGCCTGCCGGTGGCAACGGTAGAACTGAAGACCGACTTCACCCAGTCGGCCGAAGCGGCGATGGATCAGTATCGTAATGACCGTTTGCCTTATGACCCGAAGACCAAACGCAAGGAACCGCTCCTATCCTTCAAGCGCGGCGCAGTCGTGCATTTCGCCATGTCGGATTCTGAAATCATGATGGCGACCAAGCTGGATGGTGAAAATACCTTCTTCCTGCCGTTCAATAAGGGCAGAGAAGACGAAAACGGCGCTGTCCATGCTGGCAACCCGCCTGGCGAGATAAAGCCCGATAGCACCCAGGAATACCCGGTAGCGTATTTCTGGGAGGCTGTCTGTCGGCCTGATGCCTGGTTGCGTATTTTTCATAGCTTTGTCTATGTCGAGAAAAAAGATGTAGTGGATATTCATGGCAACTGGTCGAAGAAAGAGACGCTGATTTTCCCGCGCTTTCACCAGTGGACAGCGGTGAATGAAATGCTGGCCGATGCCCGCAAGAACGGCGCGGGCATGACCTACCTTGCCGATCATAGCGCCGGTTCGGGCAAAACCAGCACCATTTCATGGACAGCACACGATCTGGTGAAACTGCGTGAAGACAACGGTGATGCGGTGTTCAACAGCGTCATCATTGTCACCGACCGCAATGTGCTGGATGGACAACTTCAGGACGTGGTGAAACAGATTGACCACCAGTTTGGCGTGATTGCTGCCATTGACCGGCAGAAGTCCTCTAAATCCAAGAGCAAACAGCTCTCCGAAGCCCTGTTAGCAGGGACGCCGATTGTGGTGGTTACCATCCAGACCTTCCCTTATGCGATGGAAGCCATCATCACCGACAAGAGCCTAAAGGGGAAAAACTTTGCGGTGATCATTGATGAGGCGCATAACTCTCAAACCGGCTCGACGGCGGCCAAGCTGCAAGCGGCGCTGGGCATGAGCGGACAGGGCAAGATGTCTACCATGACGGTGGATGAGTTGCTGGAGCAACTGCAAAAATCCCGCGCCCGTCCAGACAACATTAGCTACTTTGCCTTCACCGGCACGCCGAAACACTCCACCCTGATGCTATTTGGCCGCCCGGTTGATCCAAGTCAGCCCGCATCGGATGACAACCCGCCTGAAGCTTTCCACAAGTACACCATGCGCCAAGCTATCGAGGAGAAATTCATTCTCGATGTACTCAAAGGCTATGTGCCCTACAAGACGGCCTTTAACCTCTCCAAACAGATCGAGGATAGCAAACGGGTCAGTGGCAAGGCTGCCAAACGCGCTTTGGCGCAATGGATGGCCTTGCACCCCACCAACGTGACCCAGAAGGTGCAGTTCATCATTGAACATTTCACCAAGAACGTCGCGCACCGGCTGGATGGCAAAGCCAAGGCGATGGTGGTAACTAATTCTCGTGCCGCTGCCATTCGCTACAAGAAGGCGTTTGATCGATATATCGAGCAGCACAGCCAGTATGGCTTTATTCGCTCGCTGGTGGCCTTCTCCGGCAAGATGACCGGCAAGCAGGTGATGCATCAGGACGACAGCGAGTTCAAGGGTGATGTGTTCATCGTCGATGAGAACGAGGAGTTCACCGAGCAAAGCATGAATCCAGACGTAAAGAGGCAGGACTTGCGATTTGCCTTTGACCGTCCGGAGTACCGGGTAATGCTGGTTGCCGACAAATTCCAGACCGGTTTTGATCAGCCCAAGCTAGTGGCGATGTATGTGGATAAGAAGATCGCCAACCATGTGGAGATTGTGCAGACTTTTGCGCGCTTGAACCGGATCGCGCTGGGAAAGGATGAAGTCTTTATCATCGACTTTGTTAACGACCCGGAGAATGTGCGCACAGCCTTTGAGACCTATGACCAAGGTGCGCATATTGATGAAGTGCAAGACCTCAACGTGGTCTATGAAATCAAGGAACGGCTTGACGAGCACGGACTGTACGATGAGAAGGATCTAGCCGCATTCAAGGAAGCCCGCTTCAAGACTATCCGCGATATTACCCATACCAAATCTCCGCAGCACAAGGCTTTGTACGCCGCGACCAGCGGGGCGACGAGCCTGTATAACGACAAGATGAAAATGCTCCGCGATGGTATGGC
>NZ_MPRK01000247.1 GCF_002021095.1 Solemya elarraichensis gill symbiont
GCTGATTGGAGCTGGTGCTGCTTTTGCTGGTGATGTTACCGAGTAATCAAGAAATTCTCTGTCCTGCTGTGGAATTTGCAGCGTGTCTGGGTCAATAAATACTGAAACCCCCCCGGTTTCCTCACGGATCCGGGGTGTTTTTATTCTGGTAGCACTTCTACTGCTATTTGCCCCCTTGTTCCGTGCGGGAAACCTGCCTATTCCACTGTTGTTGCTGGAGCTGGGCTCCCTGATTCTGCTCTACCAGTGGCTGTACAACCGTGCTTACCGCGAAGTTCCGTCAAGGCTGTTATGGTTCTTGGCACTTTTGCTGATAGTGCCTTTAATCCAGCTGTTACCTGTTCCCGTAGGAGTCTGGTCGGGACTACCCGGAAGGGATGTCTTCCTTCCATGGTTGCAGCTGGCAGAACATGGTCAGGTGGATAGCTGGCGTCCCATGTCTCTGGCTCCCATGCGTAGTGAGATTGTATTCTGGGCCTTGCTGCCACCTGTTGCCATGTTTCTGGCTGTCTATACACTATCAGTACAGCAACTCGTGCGATTGGCATGGCTGGTGATTGCGATGGCGCTGTTTCAGACACTGCTTGCGCTGGCTCAATACGTGACACCCTCTGCCAGCCCGCTCCACGACCTGATTCCCAATATTTCCCATAAAGGTGCCGGAACCTGGTTTAACACTGATCACTTTGCCGGTTTTCTTGAAATGGTCTTCCCGATGACGTTGGGACTACTGATAGCCTCACTTGTCAGCAATAAACAAGAGAAGGGTGAAATGGTTGCTCGTATGGTCAAAACTAGTGGTAACCAGGCGCTATTGCACGGCCTAATAGCGATTGTGTTACTCATCGGTATTGTCTACACGCGTTCACGCATGGGCATTGCACTGATGATGTTCGGACTCTTCATCAGCATGCTGTTATTTTCAGCCCAGCTGGGTCGCAGGAGCTCATCAGGCACATTGGCAATGGTCCTTGGTGTGGTCGTGGTTGTTTCACTGGAGATTGGCCTGGCACCTGTACTTGGACGTTTCGCCGTTGATCCTACGCAAGACTACCGTTGGTTATTCTTTGCGACCTCGATGGAACCGATTGGCAGCTTCTTCCCGCTTGGCAGTGGGGCAGGAAGCTTCCCGTCAATTTACCCTGCATACCAGCCATTGCAGATAACAGAGTTCGTCAACCATCTCCACAATGATTACCTTGAATGGATATTCGACACTGGACTCATGGGGCTCGGCATGATTCTCTTCTTTTTCGCCCTCTACCTAAAGCAGTGGACAAATGTATGGCAGCGCGGCAACTGGCACAGCTTCCGGTTTCTGCAGGTAGGAGCTGGCATCGGTATACTGCTGATAGCGCTGCACACCCTGATGGATTTCAACCTGCGTAAACCGGCGAATGCACTCTACTTTGCTTTCCTGCTGGCACTCTTCTTCAAGCAGCATCGGTTAGAGGAAGAGGAGCCGAAACCTGCAAGACGACGCAGACAAGAGTCAAGGCGGGAGGAGATCAAGGCAGTACCAAAACACAGACCGGCTTTTGACAGCAACGAATCCTGGTAACCATCTCTATTCAGCTTGCAACCTGCAACTTGTTGCCTGTAACTTATACACAATGATCGACCTCCACTGCCACCTGCTACCAGCAATCGACGACGGCGCCCAGACAATAGAAGAGGCGCTCGAATTGGCACGCATAGCAGTCGCAGACGGCATCACTCACTCAGTCATGACACCCCACGTACACCCGGGCCGTTACGAAAACCGACTCTCCAATATCGAGACAGCATGCCAAACCTTCCGCGAGGCACTCGATGAGGCCGCTATTCCACTGAAGATAAGTGCAGGGGGAGAGGTACGAATATCAGCCGAGATTATCGAGATGCTGGAGCAGGAAAGCCTGCCGCTAATGCAGTCAGAAGAGGGTGAAAAGAGCCTGCTGCTTGAATTCCCACACGAACGAATCATTCCCGGCACAGAGAACCTGATCGCATTCCTGCTAGGGCAGGGCATCACACCACTGATTGCTCACCCGGAACGCAACAAGGACGTCATGCGCAACCCAAAAGCGATAGACGTCTTTGTAGAAAAAGGCTGCTTGCTGCAACTGACAGCCGCCTCAATTGCGGGAGACTTCGGCCGACCACCAAAAAAATGCGCCGAGATATTACTCAAAGCACATGCAGACAACATTCTCCTGGCAACAGACGCCCACAACAGCCAATACCGACCACCCAAACTGGAACCCGGCCGCAAAGCAGCCGAAAAACTCGTCGGCGAAAGCATATCCTGGGAAATGGTCACAACAAGACCAGCAAAAATCACAAACCTCTCATAACTCGTCACCTCGACCTAAATGATTTTGTAGGAGCGTCGCCCCGGCGCGATAAACATTCATCATCCCGGTCGTCCCTAATCGTCATCCCGGCCGCCCTATATCGTCATCCCGGGCTTGACCCGGGATCCGAACAGCCCTTCACACTCTGCATGATGAAATTACCAGTTTTGCAGAAAGTTAACATATATGTTAAC
>NZ_MPRK01000248.1 GCF_002021095.1 Solemya elarraichensis gill symbiont
AAAAGATGAACCAGCCCATACCCATGCGGAATGAAGTATCGACCTGGCTGTTGTATTTTCCGGCGAGGTTCTCATCGATAACCTGGCCGAACCAGCGGAATACCATGTAGATAACAATGGCCAGGCCGGCAAGTGCGACATAGGTGCCAACGCCGTTGCCATTCAGATAGTTGGAAAACCCCACGAACAGGGTTGTCAGGCCGATGGTGCCAATGATTGGCCAGTTGGTACCATGCGGCACATAATATTCGTCATGTGATGCGTGTGTCATCTCTCAATCCCTCTGGTTGTTAGCCAAGGCTAGTTGTTTGTTTTGTTCTGTTCTGTCGTAAATCGTATAAGAAAGGGAAACTGTCCTGATTCCATCCGGAATATCCGGGCTGATGGAAAAAATCAGTGGCATCTCTCTCTCTTCGCCAGCTTGAAATTCCTGTTGTGTGAAACAGAAGCATTCGGTTTTGTTGAAGTAGAGTGAGCCCTCTGCGGGGGCGACGTTATATACCGACTGACTGACAATTCCTTCTTTGTTCAGATTCCTGGCAAAGAAACTTGTTTTTGCAATCTCGCCCGGATGCACCTTCATGCGCACGTCTGCAGGTCGAAACTCCATGTAAGCATGGCGGCCGACATTAGCGATAAATTCGACCGTGATCTCGCGATCCATGTCGACCGTCTCATTCAGATTTGCTTCGTTGGTGATGCCGCGGCCGCCAAATCCTGTTACCTGGCAGAAGACATCGTAGAGAGGCACCATTGCGAAGCCGAAGCCGAACATCGCTATTGCGATGCCGGCCAGTATGCCGACCTGTCTATGGATTGGCTTTTTCTGTGTCATTTGCCTGCGCTAAAAATGAAGCCGACGTAAATGGCGATTGCGATTGCAGCCAGGATCAGCGCCGTTTTGCGTGCAGCAGCACGGCGCTGACCAGTCTCTTTCTCTTTAGTAGAAGTCATCACAGTATTACTTCACTTCCGGTGCTTCAGTGAAGCTGTGGTAAGGCGGTGGTGAAGGCAGCTGTTCGAACTCGAGGCCAGTTGCACCTTCCCATACGCGGTCGGTCGCTTTTTCCCCGCCCTTGATTGCCTTGTAGACAATGTAGCAGAACAGGAACTGTGTAAGACCAAAGGCAAATCCGCCGAGTGATGAAACCATGTTCCAGTCAGCGAACTGGACCGAGTAGTCAGGAATACGACGTGGCATACCTGCAAGACCCAGGAAGTGCTGCGGGAAGAAGAGCACGTTGACAAAAATGGTAGAGAGCCAGAAATGCCACTTGCCGAGGCGCTCGTCATACATGTTGCCGGTCCACTTTGGTAGCCAGTAGTAAGCTGCGGCCATGATCGAGAAGATCGCACCCGTTACCAGTACATAGTGGAAGTGGGCCACCACGAAGTAGGTGTCATGGTATTGAAAGTCGACCGGTGTAATTGCCAGCATCAGGCCGGAGAAACCACCGATGGTGAACATGATGATGAAGCCCAGTGCAAACAGCATCGGGGTTTCGAAAGTCATGGCACCTTTCCACATGGTGGAGACCCAGTTGAATACTTTCACTCCTGTCGGTACGGCGATCAGCATGGTGGCGTACATGAAGAAGAGCTCTCCTGTCACCGGCATGCCCACGGTAAACATGTGGTGCGCCCATACGATGAACGACAGGAAGGCGATGGATGCCGATGCATAGACCATCGAGCTGTAACCGAACAGTGGCTTGCGCGCAAATGTCGGCACGATAGCCGAGATGATACCGAACGCCGGCAGGATCATGATGTAGACCTCCGGATGTCCGAAGAACCAGAAGATATGCTGGAACAGGACGGGATCGCCACCACCAGCCGCATCAAAGAAGCTCGTGCCGAAGAATTGATCGGTCAGCAGCATGGTCACGGCACCTGCAAATACAGGCATGACCGCAATCAGCAGGTAAGCAGTGATGAACCATGTCCATACGAACAGTGGCATTTTCATCAGACTCATGCCTGGCGCACGCATGTTGAGAATGGTTGCAACGATATTGATTGCACCCATGATCGATGACAGGCCAAGAATGTGTACGGTGAAGATCAGGAACGGGAAGGCGTCCTCTGTCTGCAGTACCAGTGGCGGATACATGGTCCAGCCTGCAGCCGGTGCGCCGCCATCCATAAAGAGCGTGGAAAGCAGCATGGTGAAACCGAATGGCAGAATCCAGAATGACCAGTTGTTCAATCGTGGCAATGCCATATCAGGCGCACCGATCATCATCGGTACGAGCCAGTTGGCAAGGCCGACAAAGGCCGGCATGACGGCACCGAATACCATGATCAATGCATGCATGGTTGTCATTGAGTTGAAGAAATGCGGATCGACAAATTGCATGCCCGGCTCGAACAGTTCGAGACGAATGACCATTGCCATCGCACCGCCGACGAGGAACATCAACAGTGAGAAAAGCAGATAGAGTGTACCGATATCCTTGTGGTTGGTTGTGCGAACCCAGCGCATCAGTCCCTTTTCAGGACCGTGGTCGTGGTGATCGTCGTG
>NZ_MPRK01000026.1 GCF_002021095.1 Solemya elarraichensis gill symbiont
GCTACTGGTTGTTGCCCATGCCGGCGTCATACGCGCCATGATCACTTATGCTGTCGCTGCCCCAGCGGACTGCATGTACAGGTTGACGATAACCAATGGCGGTATCAGTCGACTACGCCTGGCAAAACAGGGGGCATTGCTCGAAAAACTCAACGGAATAGCCGGATAGGTTTCAATCGCGGCAGGAGATGCCCTCCTGCACAATCGTGCGAACCAATGCAAGAGTTGATTAATTTCCTGTCTTGGCACGTGCGTTTGCTGCACCCGCCGCATCACCCATTGCTTCCTTGGCCTGCGCAATCACCTCGTAATTGTTGCGCTTCAGGGCGTAATCGCCGGAAGCCAATGCATTTGACTTGGAAGCAAGATCACTGGCGAGCGAATAACGTTTCTGCTGCAGACGAATATTTGCAAGACGATTCCACAGCAACGGATGATTTTCGATACGCAGTGCTCTCTCCAGTGTTGAGGATGCACCGGTCAGGTTGCCACTGGCCTGCTCTCTGTCAGCTTTGGAAAGCAATGATTTGGTCGCGGCACTCATTGAGGTGGCAGAGGTAGCAGCAGGAACCGGAGTCACCGGGCGGGGCTGGTAAGCCGTGTTATCCGCGTATGCAATGGTCTCAGCTGCAGGTGACTGGGTCGGTGCTGTTGCCGGTACGGGCCTGCTTACATCTGGTTCATAATACTGGTCCGCAGTTGCCAGGTCCGGTGAATCGACACCGGCAGTCTCTCCAGGCGCCAGTCCTCCCCATGCCGAAGAGACTCGCGAACCCCGCTCATAGACGGGTGCGTTGGGTTCGGTGCGCGGCTTGTAGGATGAACAGCCGCCCAGGAATGCACCCAGCATGAGTGCAACAAGCAGGGACTGAAAACTGTTTCGCATCATCTTATTCAATCAAAAATACTCCTGAGAAAATCACCAAGGCTATCGCCGGACTTTCGCGATGGCCGTTCAGACTGTCTATTATCCCACGATTCGAAATCGGGATGTCCATTTTTATCGAGAACGCCTTTGCTGCCACCGTTCAAAAAGTCGAATAGTCCATCGATCGAACCCCCGGCGCATGGCGCCAGCTCCATTGGGGCATATCCACGCAGGAATGGCCTGGTTTCCACCTCGTAGCAATCGTTATTGACGAGCAGACCCGTCTCCTTGTCGACAGTTACCATTTCGATCGTTTCCGGTGGATGAAGTTCCAGCGGTCTCGGGTTGAGCGGTTTCATAATGTCGCCCCATACCCGCAAGGCTCCGCTCGCTCCTGTCAGGCCAGCCGGTGCATTGTCATCACGGCCGACCCAAACGACTGTCACGTAATCGGAAGAGAAACCGGCAAACCAGCTATCGCGCAGGTTGTCTGTTGTCCCTGTTTTACCGGCCAGGTTCAGGTGTGCAGGCATAACACTGTTGAGATAGCGCGAGGTACCTTCGCTGACCACCTTCTGCATCGCGGTTGTCAGCAAGTAGACAGGGCCCGGCTGGCTGGCACGATTCACGGTCAACGGGTATCGCTGCACCGGATTCCCATGCTGATCGAGCACATCGCGAATTGCTCTCAGTGGTGAGCGGAAACCTCCTGATGCGATCGATTGGTACATCTGCGCCACTTCCAGGGGCGTTAACTCCACCGCACCCAGCAGCAGTGACGGAAACGGATTCAACTTCTGACTGACACCGAGGGAATGCAGCTTGTCGATAACGCGATCCAGGCCAAGTTCAAGTCCAAGATGCACAGTCGCCAGGTTGTAGGACTTTGCCAGAGCAGTCTCAAGTGCTACAGCACCATGCTCCTCCTTGTCGTAATTATCCGGCTCCCACAACTTGCCATTCTGTTCGAGAGTGAGCCTGGTATCACTCAGACGCGTCACCAGCGAGAAAAGTTGTGGTTTCTCCAGAGCTGTCAGGTAGACCGCAGGTTTTACCAGGGAACCAATCGGCCTGGTTGCATCCAGGGCGCGGTTGAAGCCTGCGTAAGCTGGCTGCCTGTCACCGGATATAGCCAGTACCTCACCATCCTGCGGAGTGACGACAACAGTCGCTGACTGCAGCTTGCCCTTGGGCAGCTTTTTCTGTTTCTCCAATCCCTGCAGACGCTTGTCTGTTGCAGATTCAACTTGCTGCTGCACCCATGGGTCGAAAGTGGTAAAGATGCGCAGGCCATCTGAATTGAGGTCCTCGGGCTGGTAATCACGGCGTAGCTGGCGGCGCACTAGATCCATGAATGCAGGATAGCGACCACTGTCACCGCCGCCCTTGGCAGCAGTAATACCGAGCGGCGCTGCAGCTGCTGAGCGGTACTGGCTCTCGCTAATCAATCCGGCATCAAGCAACACCGAAAGCACCACGTTACGGCGCTTTGTTGCTGCCTTGGGATTACGCCGCGGGTTGTACTGCGAAGGCCCCTTGAGCATACCGACAAGCAGTGCTGTCCTCGGCAGATCCAGTTCAGAAACAGGTGCACCAAAATAGAAATAACTCGCCAGGCCAAATCCATGAATACCGCGGTTGCCGTCCTGACCAAGGTAGATTTCGTTGACGTAAGCAGTGAGGATATCCTCTTTTTCGAACTTTGCATCAAGGATCAACGCCATCACTGCTTCCTTGAACTTGCGCTTCATGTCACGCCGCGGCGTCAGGTACATGTTCTTGATCAGCTGCTGGGTAATGGTACTGCCGCCCTGCCGGTTGCCCATGAGTGTTTGTACAACTGCACGGGTGAGACCGATCGGGTCAACCCCGTGATGCTGGTAGAAGCGCTTGTCCTCAACTGCCAGCAAAGTGCCGGAGAGCAGCTTGGGAATCTCACCACTCGACAGGATGACTCGATCTTCGCTGTGGGATGGGTAGATACTACCGATCTCCATCGGTTCAAGACGTACGATCGCCAAGTCCTTGCCGCTGGTTTTCTCCTTTAGCCTGGAGACTCCTGTCGATCCAAAATGCACATCCAGGTATTGTTCCGGTTCATCCCCGTCCCAGAAGCGGAAACCACGGCTACGCACCAGCAAGCGATCACCATTGATTGCCCATTCGCCTGTGTGCCTGGGATTGTCGACCTTACGATAACCGAGTCGCGCCAACTTGGCAGTCAGTTGCTGCCTGGTAACCGGTGCGCCAACGTAGAGTTCCAGCGATCGTGAATAGACACGTGCAGGCACTCGCCAACGCTGCCCCTCGAAGTGACCGGTAACAGTCGGGTAGAGATACGCCATGTAGCCGGCAAGCAGAAGTACACCAACAAGGCCGAGAGAGAACACCAGCTTGAAAAGCGCACCAAAAAAGGCGCCACGCTTCTTTCTGCTGCGACGCTTCTTTCGTTTCGTTACGGTACGTTTTCTAACTTTTTTTGCCATCTCGGTTACATCATATCCTGTTCATTCAGCAGCCCGGCTGCAATTTCAGCCTCAAGCAGGCTACGCCATCCGCCCTTACGCCAGAAAGGGTACACAAGCGGGCGCTTGTATACCAGTGAATGCCCTGACTCATCTGCGATAACAAGCTTGCGGACTTTACCTCCCGGCAGTCCCGCAAGCAGATGCCCGAAGAGGGCTTCAGCTTCCGCAATGGCAGTTTCAGCAGGGCTCTCAGTAAAGACAACAGTGGGCCGCGACAATTCAATCTCCTGCATGGAAATCGGCGCCTGCCCCATCAGCTGTCGCAAACCGTCCAGCAGTGGCGAATCACCAACCAGCTGCAAATGATTGCGAAGAGCATCAATTGACACAAGTGAACCGAGACCGGAAATCCAGAAGCCATTAAACAGCGCCTGCTGCCCGGGAAGTACCATTTGCGCCAGCAGCATCTGCATTTCGGTGAGCAGACGTTTCAACAACCTGGCATCCGCGCCATGCGGCATCGCCTCCTCTACACCCTTGCGCCGGGCCTCGGAGAGACTGGAAGTAACAGCGGAAAGCGGAGAATCAAAACGCACGAACCACTCACCATTGAGAGAGAAAAAATGACACCCCTCCTCTGCAAAATGGCTATTGAGGCGATCAAGCAATCCTTGCGGCGGCACTGCAGATGCACCTTCCAGCGGAAAAACCAGCAGACGGTCCCTGTCAGGACGGAAGTGAACCGGCTGTAGCTGTGCCCACACCGCACGACCAGGATCACCGCCGAGCCCTGCATAGCGTAACGCTCCTGCCGGAAAGTCATTTTGCTGATCAAAACCCAGTGCCTGCTGCAGCACCTGTCCAATGCTCAGTGGCGGGGACTCCAGCCGGCGGCAACAGCGCGCCAACTGGTCCAGGTTAGGTGTCTGAGCGGAACAGGCGGATATCGCCTCAACATCAAACAGGGAAGGCAGAAGACAATAAACAGAGCGAGCGAAATCGACGCTGTTGCTAGCGGGCGTCATACTCTGTCAGCTTTGTCAGCTCTGTTAATCGAGATGTTCCATGCGGATACGTGCGACTTCACCTTTGATGGTCTCGAGTGCCTCGATACGGGCGATGGTTTCATTCATCACCCGCTCTTTGACCCTGTGCGTCAGCATCACCAGTGGTACGCAGCCATCCTCGGTATGAGACTCGTACTGGTGCATCGCTTCAATGCTGATACCGGCTTCTGCCAGCAAGCTGGAGACTTCGGCCATGACACCGGCGATATCACGTGCATACATACGCAGGTAGAAAGATGTTGTTATCTCTTCAATCGGTAGTACCGGCAGATCCTCGATCTTGCCATCCTGGTAACCCTGGCATGGAACAACGCTATCAATATGATCGATGGAACGTGCGACATCGATGATATCTGCAACCACGGCAGAAGCTGTAGGCAAGGAACCGGCACCGGCACCGTAGTAGAGCGTCGGTCCAACCATGTCACCCTTAACCAGCACAGCGTTCATAACGCCATCGACATTTGCAATCAAACGCCCCTCGGGGACCAGCGTCGGATGCACACGCAGCTCAACGCCCTCGTCGGTGTGACGGGCGATACCGAGATGCTTGATGTTGTAACCCAGCTCAGATGCATAAGTCACATCCAGGGGCTCAATCTTTGTGATCCCTTCTGTATAGGTTTTTTCGAAATGCAGTGGCATACCGAATGACAGGGAGGCGAGTATTGCCAGCTTGTGCGCGGCATCGATTCCCTCGACATCAAATGTCGGATCAGCTTCCGCGTAGCCGAGTGCCTGCGCCTCTTTGAGCACATCGGCAAAGTCCCTGCCCTTGTCACGCATCTCGGTGAGAATGAAGTTTCCGGTACCGTTGATGATTCCGGCAACCCACTCGATCCTGTTGGCTGCAAGGCCCTCACGAATCGCCTTGAGAATCGGAATACCACCTGCAACAGCCGCCTCGTAGGCGAGCGTAACACCGGCCTCTCTTGCTGCCGCAAACAGCTCTTCGCCATGCATGGCAATCAGCGCCTTGTTGGCAGTAACAACATGCTTGCCGTTAGCCATCGCCTCGAGAACAAACTCGCGTGCCGGCGAGTATCCGCCAATCAGTTCGACGACAATATGAAGATCAGGGTCACTGATGACATCAGCGGCATCATTCGACACCCTCACCTGGTCGATTCCATCAAGGCCTTGCGGGTCATACTCCCTGGCTGCAGCTGCAACCACCTTTATTTCACGTCCAAGACGACGCGAAATCTCCTCGGCATTACGTACCAGCACATTGAGTGTGCCCCCACCGACAGTACCAAGACCCAGCAGGCCAACATTGACCGGATTCACTATTTATCTCCTTCTTTTAATACACCATCACGACGGAACATGTCGCGAATACCCCGGACCGCCTGGCGAGTCCGGTGTTCATTTTCAATCAGACCAAAACGCACATAACCTTCGCCATCGGCACCGAATCCGATACCGGGTGATACGGCCACTTTCGCATCGGCAACCAGTTTCTTGGCAAACTCCAAAGAGTCGTACTCCTTGTACGCTTCAGGTATGGGCGCCCACACAAACATGGTCGCCTTGGGTTTTTCTATTTCCCAGCCAATCGCACTGAGTCCGTCACACAGCACATCGCGACGACTCTGGTACATGTCTCGAATCTCCGAAACACACTCCTGCGGTCCTTCAAGGGCAGCAATCGCAGCGACCTGGATCGGCGTGAAGGTGCCGTAGTCGAGGTAGGATTTGATCCGCGCAAGCGCACCGATCAGGGTCTTGTTGCCACACAGGAAACCAACACGCCAGCCGGGCATGTTATAGCTTTTTGAGAGCGAGAAGGCCTCGACCGCGATATCCTTCGCACCCGGCACCTGCAGGATGGAGGGCGCCTGGTAGCCGTCATAGACGATGTCGGCATAAGCGAGATCCTGAACAACCCAGATATTCTCTTCCTTGGCGATGGCAACGACTTTCTCAAAAAATTCGAGATCGACACAGTGACCAGTCGGATTGGCCGGGAAGTTGAGCACCAGCATCTTGGGCTTCGGCCAGGATTCACGAATCGCCTTCTCAAGCTCCTCGAAAAAGCCGACATCCGAGTTGATCGGTACATGGCGCACATCGGCACCGGCAATGACAAAACCCCAGGGGTGAATCGGGTAAGCCGGATTGGGCACAAGCACGGTGTCACCCGGGCCGAGACAAGCCAGCGCCAGGTGTGCGAGCCCCTCTTTGGAGCCGATGGTTACTATCGCCTCACTTTCCGGATCCAGATCAACGTCATAGCGATCCTTGTACCAGTTACACATCGCACGGCGCAGGCGCGGAATTCCCTTTGACTGGGAATAGCGATGTGTATCCTTGCGATTGGCGGCCTCGGTCAGCTTATCGACAATATGTTGTGGTGTGGGCTGATCAGGATTTCCCATACCGAAGTCGATAATATCTTCGCCGCGCGCGCGCGCCGCCATCTTCAGGTCATTGACGATAGCAAAAACATAGGGTGGCAAACGCTTGATGCGGCGGAAATCTTCCATTTCTGGAGTTGACACTGACGACCTCGGACAAAGAGAGTATGAAAGGGGACTAAAATTACCCGACTGGTGCGAAAACTGCAATAAAAACCGCCCCTCAGGGCGGTTTTTATCAATGATTCAGCAGATAGGCTAAGCTTGTGGCATTGCCCATCATGAACTCAATCAGCCATGAACATATTCCTCGATACCGGGATTGCCCTTGACGTTGACCAGTTTCGGCGTATTGAGCTTGTCGATCTTGACGGTTTTCTGATCTCTCAGGTACTCGGCCACGACCTCCCAGATCGGCGCATCAGGCGATTGTGAACCAACCGTTGCCCAACCGGCGACCATGTACTTCTTGGCTGCCTCGATCTTGGTTCCGTCATCCAGCGTCATATCCTGGATACGCTCACCCATTCCGGCGGTCGGATCACAGACATAATCCATGCCACCCAGACGCACCATGTCACCACCCTGCTGGTAGTAGGCATCCTCGTTGAAGAGGTTGTCGCACACATCCTCAAGAATCAGCTTGAGCTCTTCACCACTCATCTCGCGACGATAGGTTTCAGGATAGGTGATACAGGTCTGGTCCATGACGTTGTCCATGGTGATCTTCTGACCTGGCAGTACCGTGGTGCCCCAGCGGAAACCAGGAGACAGGGAAATCTGCGCATCCTTAACCGTGGTCAACGCATCACAAATGACCTGGTCGAAGGTGCCGTTGAAGTTGCCGCGGCGATATAGCGTCTCTTCTGCTGTTGCGAGCTCCTCTTCGAGTTCCTTCTTGTAGGGGGCACGAACATCGTCGATATACTTTTGCATCTCGGCGTTTGCTTCGAGCATGTTGGAGAAGACCGGCAACAGACGATAACGGAAATCCTGCACCTTGCCATGTCTGACATCGAAATCCATCACGCCGAGGAACTTGCCGTTTGAACCGGCGTTTGTAACCAGGGTCTTGCCACCGGCATTCTTGATCGGAACTGCAGCAGGCACACCGTCATGGGTGTGGCCACCGAAGATTGCATCAATACCTGTGACGCGTGACGCCATCTTGAGGTCAACATCCATGCCGTTGTGCGAGATTACGACAACCACGTCGGGTTTCTCGTTTTCACGCACGCTGTCGACAACCGCCTGCATATGCTCATCCTGAATGCCGAAAGTCCAGTCCGGGATAAAGCGCGACGGGTTGGCGATTGGTGTATAGGGGAACGCCTGACCGATAACGGCAACACGGGCGCCGCCGACATTCTTGATGGTGTATGGCTTGAAGGCAGTGCCTTCATCTTCATCAAAACCCTCAAAATCAGCAAACTTGTAATCAAATAGCGCGTCATCGGTGACTGCAACGTTCTGTGCAACAAAGTCACCTTTGAAGTCGTTGACGTTGGAAATAACCTCTTCATCGAGATAGGTGAATTCCCAGTGACCTGTCATGACATCAACGCCAAGCAGGTTACAGGCGCCGACCATGTCCTTGCCGCGCGTATAGTAAGCGGTGCCTGAACCCTGCCAGGTATCACCACCATCAAGCAGCAGGCTATTACCCGGGCCACGAGAGTCGCGGATATTATTGACCAGCGTTTTGAGATGGGCAAAACCGCCAACCATGCCAAAATTATGTGCCGCCTCATCATAACCGAGATAAGTGAAGGCATGCGCTTCGATACTGCCGGGCTCAAGGTTAAAATGTTTGAGAAGTGAATTTCCCACCAGGTGTGGTGCCTTGCCATAAGCAGGACCCAGGCCGAGATTGACATTCGGCTCGCGGAAATAGATCGGGTTGAGCTGCGCATGACAGTCGGTCATATGCATCAGGGTTACGTTGCCAAACTTCGGCACTTCATATAGATCGGACGGCTGACGCGCAGCTGCAAAAACAGAGCTCGGCATCATACCAGCAGCTCCGGCAAGTCCCATCAGGCGGATAAATTCACGGCGTGAAATTGACATGGGGTATTCTCCTCCAACCAGTCTTTTGTTGCAGCAAGGTGCTGCTTTTATATTTGGAATCCAACTGTCAGCAATATACTTGAAAAGTGCGATAACTCAAGCTGTTCTATCACGGGCATTGTCATAAGTTGACCATTATGCCAGCAGCTCAGCGCCTGAAAAACCCCAGAATTTGTTCTCTTTTCAAACGCAGCAGCATCAAAACAGTGGAAACTGCGATATAAATATAGGGCTCCAATGTATCGGCGCGCGTCAGCCACAGAAAATGAAGACAGGCAAGTGCAGCGGCGATGTAGGCGCCCTTGTGCAGGCTTTTCCAGCGCTTGCCAAGGCGGCGCTGCATACCACGCGTTGAGGTCACCGCCAGCGGCAGCAGGATCATCAGGGCCGTGAAACCGACCGTGATGTAGGGGCGCTTGATGATATCCGCGACAATCTCGTCCCATAGAAAGACCTGGTCGATCCACACATAGATGGTCAAGTGAACAGTTGCATAGAAAAAACTGAACAGTCCGAGCATGCGCCTGTGACGCAGCAGGCTGAAACCCGTGGTACGACGTAAGGGTGTCACTGCGAGCGTAATCAGCAACATGCGCAGCGTCCAGTCACCGCTTCGATGTGTCAGCGCCTCGACCGGGTTTGCACCAAGATTGCCATTGAACGCATCCCATAACAGGTGCAGGAAGGGCAACAGGCAGAGCAGGAACAGCAGCAGCTTGATAGCTGCCGTACGCATTCGATTACTCACGGGATCAGAAATGCTTCCTCAGGTCCATGCCTGTATAGAGAGAGGCAACCTCGTCGGCATAACCATTGAACATCTCTGTTTTGACCTTGCTGGAGAAAATGCCACCGCCAATGACACGGTGATACTTCTGGCTCCAGCGCGGGTGTTCAACGCGCGGATTTACATTGGAATAGAAGCCATACTCACGCGGATTATTCATATTCCAGGTCGCCTGGGGCTGTTCTTCGGTAAAGCGTATGCGCACGATCCCCTTGATACTCTTGAAGCCGTATTTCCACGGACTCACAAGACGCAACGGGGCACCACTCTGGTTTGGCAGCAGCTCACCATAGAGCCCGGTTGCCAGAATTGTCAGTGGGTGCATCGCCTCGTCGATACGTAGCCCCTCGCGATAGGGCCAGTCAAGCACAGCACGTTTCTGACCCGGCATGCGTTCGGCGTCATGCAGGGTTTCAAATGCCACGTATTTCGCCCTGGCTGTCGGCTTGAAGCGTTTCAGCAAGGTTGCAAGAGGGAAACCGACCCAGGGAACCACCATCGACCAGGCCTCAACACAGCGCAGGCGATAGATACGCTCCTCCTGCGTGATGCCACTTAGAATATCCTCGATATCAATCTCGCCGGGTTCTTCGCACTCTCCCTCAACAACCACATGCCAGGGACGGGATTCAAAAGCTTGTGAATTTTCTACAGGATCACTCTTGCCGGTACCAAACTCATAGTAGTTGTTATAGCTGGTGACCAAATCGTAGGGAGTGAGGTCCTCGTCAACACTGAAACCTGCATCGGCAAGATTTGCGATTGCGGGATTCTTGCCTGGCGCTTTGACCAGCGCCTCAGCAATACCTGACAAGCCAAGGCCTGCAAAGGCGTATAGCCCCTTCTTGAGGAAGTCCCTGCGACGCAAGTAATCACTATGACTGGTGATTTCTGAAGATTTGATGCTATCCGGTTTTTTTATCAGCATGGTTGATCCTGTTAAGCTGGGGCCAATATCAGTATGACACCGGAAACCGGTTTATTCTTCCAGGATTTCTTTTTTATCCACCTGGCCATGGTACTAAACAAGGCATCATGATTGATCGGCTTGGTAATAAAACCATTCATCCCGCAAGCCAGCGCTTTCTCCCTGTCCCCTTTCATGGCATTTGCTGTCCATGCAATGATAGGCAAGTCCCTGAATCGTTCCTGCGCTCGAATTGTTCGAGTCGCATCGTAACCATCCATCACCGGCATCTGGCAATCCATTAACACGCCGTCAAAGGACTCCTTTTCCAGCTGATCCAGCGCTTCCTGTCCATTGTCAGCCACCTCAACATCTATGCCATTCATGGTAAGGATCATTGTTGCCAGCTCCTGGTTAACCTCGTTGTCTTCAACCAGCAGCACCCTCGCTCCCTTCAACTGCTCTTTCCATTCGGCAAGAGTTCCGCTATTGTCTTCACGCGGCTGTGGGACAGCCGGCATATGCTGCAGCTTGCCGAGGCGTACGGTAAAGTAAAAACCGCTCCCTTTCCCAAGTTCACTCTTAACCTGTAATTCACCATCCATCGCCTTGACAATCTGGCTGCAAATAACCAGGCCCAGTCCTGTACCGCCATATTTTCGTGTCGTCGAACTATCTGCCTGGGTAAAGGGCTGAAACAGTTTCTCCTGTTGCTCCATCGAGATACCAATTCCATTATCCCTGACCGAACAGCGTATGACGCAATCCCTGTCACTATCAGCCTGCAACGACACATCTACCTCTACCTTGCCTCCCTCGCTGGTAAATTTGACCGCGTTGTTAATGAGGTTCAGTAGCACCTGGCCAAGACGCATCGGGTCTCCGATCAATGCATCCGGAACGTCAGCGGCAATTTTGGTTGAATGGGAAACACCTCGCTCTTCGGCAGTGGCGTGAATCATGTTGCAGGTATTGTCGATAACCTTTTTGAGACTGAAGTCCGTGCTTTCCATCTCGAGCTTGCCGGCTTCAATCTTTGAAAAATCGAGAATGTCATTCAGGATATGCAGCAGGGCCTCTGCCGACATGTGGGCCTTGCTGATGAAGTTTCTTTGCGTTTCATCCAGTTCAGTATTCAAGGCCAGGTTTGTCATGCCGATGACGGCATTCATCGGCGTACGGATTTCGTGACTCATGCTGGCCAGGAATTCCGACTTGCTGTTATTTGCCTGTACAGCAAGCTCGCGTTGATGCTCAACTTCCTTTGTACGCTCAACAACCAGCTTCTCGAGATTTTTGCGATGTTCAGTCAGTTCGTTAGTCAGCTCTTGATTTTCATCCAGTTCATTTTCCAGATCCAGGTTGAGGTTGATCAGGTTATTGCGCATAGTCAGCAAATTACTGGTCATCTCGTTAAAAGCGCCTGACAACTGACCAATCTCATCTTTTGAAGTAACCGGGATTTCAACATCCAGCTGACCTGACCCAATCTTTCTGGCTGCCACTGTCATTGATGCCAGTGGCCTGGCAAACATGGTTGCAATGAACGCACTGAAAAAGATTACGAGCAACATTATGACGAGGGCGGAAATCAGCAGAACGTTGCGTGAATCGAGGTTAATTTCATCAATCCGGTTGATTTCCCCGTAGGCTTCGGCGACAGCCTCCTCAGTGTGCGGAATGATATGCTGCCTGTACCTTTCAAGCAGGTCGTTTATCCTGTCTCGGGTAGATGTGAGTTCATCTGCTGAGGCGTCTCTCTGCAGGAGCAGCAGGTACTTGACCGTGACACGGCTAAACTCCTTGACGAAATCGGCAACGTAGGTTGTAAACGCCTCTCCTGAATCATAGAGAGAATAGCTGGTTTGATGAGACCCCATCAGTGCGAGTGATTTTTCGATCTCCTGCCTGGTCGAGATATTCTGATCAGATTCGTAGCGTTCAAGCAGGAAAAGCACCCTGTAGAGGTCGGCTTCCATGCGAGATAGCGCTATTACTCCAGGCAACTCCCTTCCGCCAACTTCGCTAATCATGTCGGCAACTTTTTGTTGCACAGTCAGGCTGATTCCAAGGCTAACCCCAAGAGTCAGCAGGGAGACAAGCAGAAAACCGGTAAGCAGTTTCAGCCTGATCTGCATTTGTTAAACCCCAAATCCGTGTCGTGAAAATATTGCCTTCCCTTCAGTGGCAACAAACCTGGCAAATGCCTCGGCCTTTTGCGGCTGCTTGCTGGTCGATAATTCGGCGATCCAGATCTCATTGAGCTTGTTCACTGTCTCTGTAATGGCTATTTCAGTGAGTTCTGCTGCCTCTTCCCAGGTAATCATATCTGTCCATACCAACGCAGCATCGACCTCTCTGTCAACCACAAGGCTTAGTAACTCATTGACGGTCGAGCCGATAATTGCAATGTTCTTCCTAAAATTTTCATCCTCCTTGTTGGCAATAGCGATCTGAACACCATCCTCAATCAGGTCAGTGTAATTCTTCAGGCCCTTTTCGTTATCTTTCCTGACAGTAAAGGTGGGTATATGTTGGGCAACATAGTATGAGTTTGCGACCAAGTCACCGGCTTTCTTGATATACGACTTTGAGCCTGCAAGGAATATATCCCCTACGTTGGTTTCCTGGATCGTGCCCAGCAGGGTATTGGTACCGGCATAGATGAGTGACACCTTGACGCCGTGTTGTTTTTCATAAAGCCACACAATCTCATCCATGCCTTTTCCTGAATAGACAATCAGTGGATCTTTAGTTTGGACACACCCGCTTAAAGCGAAGGAGATTGCCAGCAACAAGGACAGGAGGGGTTTGAGTTGAGGAAACGGCTTGATCATACACACCTCTGAGAACACAACTTTATTTTTTTGCACTCGTTACTATGAATTAGATACTAGCATGCACTTGAATAGTGCAACAATGGACTTGTCACTAATGAATAAGGTTAGTGAAATAGAGTTCTGAGCCGTGTGACGCGGAGAAATCAGGGAGTCAGCAGGTCAGTGCTGAAGAATAAAGGAATGCCGGCTCAAGGCCGGCATGACAATAGATCTGAACAGGAAGAAACGTGACGCAGCGAGAAAGCCTCTACAGGCCTAGTACATCCTGCATATCATAGAGACCGGCTGGCTGTTGCATCAGCCAGTCTGCAGCACGAGCAGCACCACGGGCAAATGTCATGCGACTGGATGCCTTGTGGACAATTTCTACACGTTCACCCTCGGTTGCAAACCAGACGCTGTGTTCACCAACCACATCACCGGCACGAATGGTTTCGAAACCAATGGCTTTAGGATCACGTTCACCCGTGATGCCTTCACGTCCGTAAACTGCAACCTCCTTGAGGTCGCGTCCGAGTGCATTGGCTACCACCTCTCCCATACCCAGTGCGGTACCGGATGGTGCATCAACCTTGTGCTTGTGATGTGCCTCGACAATTTCTATATCAGCATCATCACCCATGACGCGCGCCGCCATATCGAGCAACTTGAAGCAGAGATTGACGCCGACACTCATGTTCGGTGCAAAGACAATACCGCCAGCTGAAGCAACCTCGGCGATACGCGCCTTACCATCATCATCAAAACCGGTCGTGCCAATGATAAGACGCTTGTTGTTGGCTTCGCAGACATCAAGATGCGCAAGCGTTGCATCCGGACGGGTAAAATCGATAACGACATCAAAGTCGTCAACCACGCTGGCAAGATCATCGACCAAGGCAACGCCCAGATTACCAACCCCTGCAAGTTCACCGGCATCTGCACCGACCAGTGTGCTTCCGGCACGTTCTGTTGCAGCCCCCAGTGTCAAACCGGAATGGTTAACGACTGCCTCGATCAGGGTTTTACCCATGCGCCCTGCAGCGCCCACGACTGCGATTCTTGTCATTGTGTCAGCCTCTGTTTCCTATTTGGGTCAGAGTAAAAACTCTCACACCATTATTTAATTTACAACCGTCCGGGGAGTTTTTACTCTGACCCCAATTAACTGCCTTGCCCCATCTCGGAGAAAAATTTCTTCACCCCGTCCAGCCACGAGTGCGATTGCGGACTGTGCTTCGAACCGCTTTCCGACATGCTCTCGTCGAACTCCTTGAGCAACTCTTTCTGGCGTGATGTCAGGTTGACCGGGGTCTCTACCAGCACGCGACAGATGAGGTCACCCTGTGCGCCCCCGCGAACAGGCTTGACGCCCTTGCCACGTACACGGAACATTTTACCGGTCTGGGTGCCGGCAGGAATTTTCAGTTTCACCTTGCCGCCGAGAGTCGGCACTTCCATCTCGCCGCCAAGCCCTGCACGCGCAAAGCTGATCGGCATCTCACAGTAAAGGTGCGCACCGTCACGCTGGAAGATTGGATGTTCCTTGACCTGCACCTCGACATAGAGGTCACCGGCTGGAGCGCCATGCTCACCGGCCTCACCCTCACCTGAAAGACGAATACGATCACCGTTATCGACACCTGCGGGCACCTTGACCGAGAGCGTCTTCTGCTCCTGTACACGCCCCTGGCCGCGACAATCGCCACAGGGGTTGTCAATGACAGTACCACTGCCGTGACATGCAGGACAGGCCTGCTGTACGGAGAAGAAACCCTGCTGCATACGCACTTGTCCCTGTCCGTGACAGGTTCCGCACGTCTTGGGGCTCGAGCCATCTTTGGCACCGCTGCCGTGACATGTGTCACAGGTTACCCAGGTTGGCACACGAATCTTGACCTCGGTACCGTTGACTGCATCTTCAAGCGAGATCTGCAGTCCATAGCGCAGGTCAGCACCACGATTGGCACGCTGCCCGCCACCACGGCCACCGCCGAAGATATCGCCGAACACGTCGCCAAAGATGTCGCTGAAATTACCACCCTCGAAACCGCCACCACCGCCAAAGCCGCCGCCCATGGACTGGTCGACGCCGGAATGACCAAACTGGTCATAAGCAGCACGCTTCTGCTGATCGGAAAGTACCTCGTAGGCCTCCTTGACCTCCTTGAACTTGGTCTCGGCCTGCGCATCATCACCGGCACGGTCGGGATGGAACTTCATCGCCAGACGACGATATGCCTTCTTGATATCGGCATCGCTGGCGTTGCGTTCAACACCCAGTACTTCGTAATAATCGCTCTTCGACATGCTTGGTCCCGGTTGTTATTCCGTTGTTATGCGAACCCGCTACTTAACGGCTTCGCTATATCTTTTATACGGCCAAAGGGGCGTGTGAATCCACCCGCCCCCGGCCTATACTTATTTTGTCTGGCATGACGGGATAATTTCCCGCCATACCTGTGCGTTAGTTACGCTTTTTTGTCGTCGTCATTGACCTCTTCGAACTCGGCATCGACAACATCGTCGTCAGCCGCCTGTTCACCGCCGGCCTGTTCACCTGCACCTTCCGCACCGGCAGCACCCTGCTCGGCATAAAGTTTCTCTGCCATCTTTGCAGATGCATCGGTAAGCGCCTTGGTTTTGGTCTCGATGAGATCCTTGTCATCCTTGTCCATGACACCTTCAAGGTCACTGAGAGCAGCCTCGATATTGCCACGCTCTGCTGCATCGAGCTTGTCACCAAGCTCTTCCATGCTCTTCTTGGTCGCATGGATCATGGTGTCAGCCGTGTTACGTGCTGCAACCAGCTCATGGAACTTTTTGTCCTCTTCAGAATGCGCCTCGGCATCCTGTACCATGCGATCGATCTCATCATCCGACAGGCCACTAGATGCAGTAATGCGGATCGATGTCTCCTTGCCACTCGCCTTGTCTTTGGCGGAGACATGCAGGATACCGTTCGAGTCGATATCGAAAGTCACCTCGACCTGAGGCACACCGCGTGGTGCTGGCGGAATATCACCGAGGTCAAATCGACCCAGAGACTTGTTTGCGCCTGCCTGCTCACGCTCACCCTGGAGGACGTGGACTGTTACCGCGGTCTGGTTATCTTCCGCAGTAGAGAAGACCTGCTCCGCCTTGGTCGGGATAGTGGTGTTCTTGTCGATCAGCTTGGTCATGACGCCACCGAGAGTCTCGATACCGAGCGACAGTGGAGTTACGTCGAGCAGCAGGATGTCTTTAACATCACCACCGAGTACACCGCCCTGAACCGCGGCACCAACTGCAACTGCCTCATCAGGGTTGACGTCCTTGCGCGGCGCCTTGCCGAAGAACTCTTCAACAGTTGACTGAACCAGTGGCATACGCGTCTGGCCACCAACGAGAATGACGTCATCAAGATCGCCATTTGAAAGACCGGCATCGCTCATCGCAATTTTGCATGGCTCAAGTGTGCGTTTGACCAGTGTCTCTACAAGTGATTCGAGCTTGGCACGAGTCAGTTTCAGCGCCAGGTGCTTGGGGCCTGATGCATCTGCCGTGACATACGGCAGGTTAATATCTGTCTGCTGGCTTGAAGAGAGCTCGATCTTGGCTTTCTCTGCTGCTTCCTTGAGACGCTGCAGTGCGAGCGGATCGTTGCGCAGGTCAACGCCCTGCTCCTTCTGGAATTCATTGACGATGTAGTCAATGATCAGCATGTCGAAATCCTCACCACCGAGGAAGGTGTCGCCGTTGGTCGACAACACTTCGAACTGGTGCTCGCCGTCGATCTCGGCAATCTCGATAATGGAAACGTCGAAAGTACCGCCGCCGAGGTCATAAACTACGATCTTGCGATCGCCGGCCTTCTTGTCCATACCGTAGGCAAGTGCAGCTGCGGTCGGCTCGTTAATGATGCGCTTGACATCAAGACCGGCGATTCTGCCTGCGTCCTTGGTTGCCTGGCGCTGTGAGTCGTTGAAGTAGGCAGGTACAGTGATGACCGCCTCGGTAACAGCTTCGCCAAGATAGTCTTCTGCAGTCTTTTTCATCTTCTGCAGAATCTTCGCCGAGATCTCGGGTGGCGCCATTTTCTCGCCATTGATCTCAACCCAGGCGTCACCATTGTCAGCCTTGACGATCTTGTAAGGCACGATGTCCTGGTCACGCTTGACCACGTCATCTTCAAAACGACGGCCGATCAGGCGCTTGATTGCGAACAGCGTGTTCTGAGGATTGGTGACCGCCTGGCGCTTGGCCGACTGGCCTACCAGTACCTCGTTCTCCTTGGTGTAGGCGATAATCGAGGGAGTTGTGCGATCACCCTCGGAATTTTCAATCACTTTCGGCTCACCATCTTCCATTACTGCTACGCAGGAGTTCGTGGTGCCGAGGTCGATACCGATAATCTTACCCATAATTCAATACTCTCCAGAAAACTTGTTCAATATCTAAAATTCTTTATCTAACACCCAAAATTGGGTCTTCAGGCCTGTTTTCAAGCTAAA
>NZ_MPRK01000249.1 GCF_002021095.1 Solemya elarraichensis gill symbiont
ACGGCGAGTTGTACAGGGCGATCAAATGACAGGGATTTCATTAGGAAATCCCCTGTACTTCCTACTTCCTTGTAGATCGCCGGTCGGTAACTGCTAGGACTTGATCACCCTCGCACCCGTTTCGTCACCAAGAATCAGCACATCCGCACCACGGCTGGCAAACAGCCCAACGGTGACCACGCCAACGATGTTGTTGATCTCTGTCTCCATCTTGATCGGTTCCATGATTTCCATACCGTGCACATCGAGAATCACGTTGCCGTTATCTGTAATGAAATCCTCGCGCAGCACCGGGTTACCGCCCAGCTTGACCAACTGACGGGCAACATAGGAACGCGCCATCGGGATCACCTCAACTGGCAAAGGGAACTCACCAAGGCAGCTGACCAGCTTGGAGGCGTCTGCGATACAGACAAACTGCTTACTGGCCGCAGCAATAATTTTCTCGCGCGTCAGTGCTCCGCCGCCACCCTTGATCAGCTCCAGCTGGTGATTGGATTCATCGGCACCATCCACATAGACCTCCAGTTCGCCAACGCTGTTCAGGTCAAGCACCTGCATTCCGATCGCCTTGAGCCTTTCTGTTGAGGCTTCCGAGCTCGATACGGCACCGTCAAAGCGCCCCTTGACGTCTGCAAGAACATCAATGAAATGATTAACAGTGGAGCCTGTGCCGACACCCAGCACACCGCCAGATGGTAAAAATTCAACAACCTTTTCGGCCGCCTGTCGCTTAAGTTGATCCTGGTTCATAAATTCACTTTTCGTTTAGCCTCTGAATTAGTCTATGATAGCCGTGTAGCCGGTTACTTGTCATGCTGCACTGGTACATAAACGAGTCACAATGCCACAAAGATACCTTGAAAAAATTCTGCGCGCACGAGTCTACGACGTTGCCATCGAAACACCGCTTGACCACGCTCCAAGACTCTCAAGCCGCCTGAACAACAATGTTTACCTGAAACGTGAAGACCTTCAGCCCGTTTTCTCATTCAAGCTTCGCGGTGCTTACAACAAGCTCTGCCAGTTAAGTGATGAGCAGCGCAGCAAGGGCGTGATAGCCGCCTCCGCTGGCAATCATGCGCAAGGCGTGGCCCTGTCGGCGAGAACGCTGAAAATTGCCGCTACCATCGTTATGCCAAAGACAACACCGGCTATCAAGGTGCAGGCAGTGCGCTCGCATGGCGCCAGGGCAGTTCTGTTTGGCGATTCATACGACGAAGCCTTTGCCCATGCCATGGAACTCTCCGAGGAAAACCAACAGACCTTCCTGCATCCTTTTGATGATCCTGACGTCATCGCAGGACAGGGGACTATCGGCATGGAGATACTGCGCCAGATGCCCGTGGCACCTGACCGCATCTATATTCCAGTAGGCGGCGGCGGCCTGATTGCCGGCATCGCGGCCTACGTTAAATATCTTTATCCCAAAACTAAAATCATCGGCGTCGAACCTGAGGATTCAGCGACTCTTCACACTTCGCTGAAAAAAGGCAGGCGCACCAAGCTCAAGGAAGTCGGGCTATTCGCTGACGGCGTCGCGGTACGCATCATCGGTAAAGAGACTTTTCGCATAGCGAAAAAACTGGTTGATGAAGTGGTACTGGTAACAACTGACGAGATCTGCGCCGCTATCAAGGATATTTTCGAGGAGACGCGCACCATTGCCGAACCGGCAGGTGCGCTGTCGATCGCCGGAATGAAAAAAGACGTTGCCGAAAACAGTCTCGAGGGAAAACAGCTTGTTGCGATCGAGAGTGGTGCGAATGTCAATTTCGACCGCCTGCGTCATATCGCCGAGCGTGCCGATTTTGGTGAGCAGAAGGAAGCACTGTTTGCGGTCAAAATTCCCGAGGTGCCCGGCAGTTTCCTCAAGTTCTGCAAACTGCTTGGCAAGCGTTCGATTACCGAGTTCAACTACCGCTATGCAGACAGCCAGGAAGCACATCTTTTCTGCGGTGTCGAACTGACCGGTGGCGACGATGAACGCCAGCTACTGATCAACAAGTTGAATGAGAAAGGCTACGAGGTCCAGGACCTGACCGACAATGAGGCAGCCAAGCTACATATCCGCTATATGGTTGGCGGTCATGCGCACGGCATCGAAGATGAGAAGCTGTTTCGCTTCCAGTTTCCGGAACGTCCGGGCGCCCTGCTCGAGTTCCTGACGCGCCTTGGGCATCGCTGGAATATCAGCCTGTTCCATTACCGTAATCACGGTTCGGCTTATGGACGTGTTCTGGTCGGGATTCAGCTTCCTCGAGTGGAAGTCAAGGATTTCACGGCATCGCTGGACAAGCTTGGTTACCGCTACTGGGAGGAGACTGACAACTCTGCCTATCAGCTTTTTGCGAGCACCGTCAGCAAGCCGTAGAGCTCATCTAGCACTGCATCAGCAGTCACCATTGTCGGTTGTGCGAATGAACGTCGCCCGGCGCTTTTAGACGCCGGGCGCAGATCACCGCTGTTGGCTAACGCTTTTTTCTGGTCGCCTTCTT
>NZ_MPRK01000250.1 GCF_002021095.1 Solemya elarraichensis gill symbiont
GCATTTCATCCAGTTCATGTTGTCCCAAGACAGAACGTAGGGTTGTCTGCGCCAGTTCACTGGTTGCCATGTAGAAATCTTCAACCTGGATAATCGCCTTTTCAGGATCAATCACACGAAAGTAAACCACTGCATTCACTTTAACGGAAACATTATCGTGTGAGATAACATCCTGCGTCGGAACGTCCATAACAATGGTGCGAAGGTCTACCCTGACCATTTGCTGGATAAGCGGAATGATAATAACAAGACCTGGGCCTTTAACTTTCCAGAATCGCCCCAAGGTGAAGACAACACCTCGTTGATATTCACGCAAGATTCTGATCGCAGAGATCAGAAATAACGCAACAAGTATAAATACTATATAGAGGGAATATGTAGTCATTTCTCTTCTTCCTGTTTTGTAGATACCGCTGGTGTGTCTTGAAGTGGCTCTACATTCAAAGTTAAGCCTTCTACGTTGGTTACTTTTACTTTTTGACCTTTGTGTAATGGAGTTTCACTCAATGCCGTCCAGGTTTCACTGTGAATAGTAACGGTACCGTTGTGATCAAAATCACTTATCACGGTAGCCTCTCCTCCAATCAGTCCTTCCATGCCACTGACGACCGGACGGCGTCGTGCCTTGATTGCCATGCCAATGATAATAATAAACATCAATATACTGGTAACCGTAAACGTAATGATTACTGAAATATCAATACCAAAACCAGGCACGTCTGTATCCATCAAAATAATCGATCCAATCACGAAGGCGATTACTCCGCCGATACCAAGCATGCCGAAACTGAGCTCAAAGGCTTCACCAATCATCAGGGCCATACCCAGCAAGATGAGACCCATCCCGGCATAGTTTATTGGTAATAATTGGAACGCATACAGGGCAACCAGCAAACATATTGCACCAACCGTACCGGGCACAATTGCACCGGGATTGGAGAATTCGAATATTAATCCATAGATACCAATTAACATCAGGATATAAGCGACATTGGGATTGGTAATCACGCTAAGTAAGCGACTGCGCCAATCAGGACTAAGCGGGACTATTGTCAGTCCGGTTGTATGGAGGGTTCGTTTTTGACCCTGTACAAGTACTTCACGGTCATTAATTTGCTTTAAAAGATCAGATGTATCGATTGCAATTATATCAATTACATTTAATTTCAATGCTTCACTAGCCTGTAGACTGGCAGCTTCACGCACCGCTTTTTCTGCCCACTCCTGATTACGGTTATGAAGTTCTGCCAAGCCACGAATATATGCAACGGCATCATTTATTATTTTTTCTTTCTTGGCTTTACCTACTTTATCAACCGGGGCTTTCTCATCTTCGGATTTTGTCTCATCATCTCTTTCTTTTAAATCAGGAGGAGAGATACCGCCAAGCTTCACGGGTGTCGCCGCACCCAGGTTAGTAGCCGGTGCCATGGCTGCAATGTGACTTGCATAAACAATATAGGTTCCAGCACTGGCAGCTCGAGAGCCTGACGGCGCAACATAACTGACGACCGGGATAGAGGAATTGGTGATGTGCTTGATAATGCCTCGCATGGCGGTATCCAGTCCTCCGGGCGTATCCATACGAATAATAACCAACTCTGTCTGAGTTTCCTCAGCAGAAATTAGCGACCGCTCAATATAATCCTCAGTAGCAGGTCCTATTGCTCCATCAATGCTCAGCTGTAATGCAGTATGTCCTGTTCGATTTGCAGAAGCCGAATTAAGCAGCACGCCTACAATCACGAAGAACAATATACGAGCTACACCCTTTGTTAGTTTCAACATTAAGGAAATACCTATTATCTCTTCCTTTTTAAGTATAGATGGATATTGGGAAATACGTGCCCAGGATTATATTCTCCAGTTGGCGATCATCGTTTAATTTCTCTCGGTGGAGGTTCCGGTAGGGGATATTCTTTCAGGGGCACTGGTGACGAGGATGTCGAGTCATCTGGCGTTGGCGCGATCTTCATCGGCTCATCCGGCAATGCGGGCCTAGATCCACCCCTCATCGTAACGACTGCGGAGCAATCTTCCAGTTTGCCGAGAGCAGTCGTACCATCCGGACGCGTATTACGGCAACTTGTATTATTCATACCACCGCACCGTTGCGGATCGCCACCGGGAGCTGCGAACGTCTTGTCTTCAATCATCGGCGAGCGCCCCTCGCGACGAACCGCACACGTGCACTCGCAGTTGACTTGGCTCAACATGCCTTCGCGAGGCTTCGCATTGGCTTCACCAAGCAAGGCAGAACTTGCGATAACGACACATAGCATCTCTTTAACAACGAGAATCTTAAAATTAATCACTGCCGTATCCTCAGTAATGTTTTGCTGATAGCGGGTTTCAGCCGCCAGGCAATCGGAACATCTAACCAGTAAGATTTTTCTCACTCGCTGCGCGCCAAGGAGAGAGAATCGAAGGCGCGTAGTCCCCGGTAGCCACTAGGCGAGACTGTTTTTCTGACGTGCGCCAGCGCCAAAGGAAAAAT
>NZ_MPRK01000251.1 GCF_002021095.1 Solemya elarraichensis gill symbiont
ACCATTGAAGTCACCTAACAATAAACATGATGATGGCAGCTGTTCAAGCAACCTATTTAGATCGGATGAAGTATATGTGTTATTCGGTGATAAATATAAACAACAAACAGTAAAAACTTTGTGTAAAGTAACCCGCATTGCAACAGCGGGAATATTTGTATTCAGAGATACTGGACTGAAAGGAATTGAGTTATGGATGAGAAGTGAAATGGAACCTTGATGGAATGCAGTATATGATGGAATGGTATAACCTTGAATACCCTCCATGTGGCTTTCTTGAAGGCAGATAACTCTAGGTGAGTGTTCCTGAATGAGAAGACAGAGTTCTTCGTACTGTGTACGATAGCTACGACAATTCCACTGCAAAATATTGTAAGATGCCATGATTAAAATGGAGTAAAAAATTAAAAAGTTACTATTTTCCTTTCTTTGACCCTCCATTTTTGGGAGCCTTTTGGGGAGATTTCTTGTCTTTTTTCTGTCCTTTGCTTCCTTCTGGGGGGTTTACTTTCCTTGGAGACTGTGGGGGAGATGATTTTTGTGAAGATTGTGGGGGAGGTGTTTCCGGTGAATCCATTGGTTCACAAGGTGTTTCTGGTGAATCCATTGGTTCACATTGGGTAGATCCTTCATCAGAAATGTCAGAGTATTCGTTCAACTGCAGAGCGTTGAAGGGGTTCGTGTTGGTGAAGTCAATTTCTGGGGTTTGTAATAGGATGGTTTGTCCTGGGCGAATTTCTTCATCTGTGTCATATGATTCAATCATATTGAGGGCAGATTTATCTGGTTGTGGTCCTGAGGGAATGTCCTGGTCTTTCTTTGTTGTCTGGATTAAGGTATTTACATTGGTGGGTTGGGACACATCCAATGTAGCAGAGTTCTGATTTGAGAAATAAGCATGAGTTGAAGAGTTTCTTGGGGGTGGGGTAATAGAAGATAGTCTTGGTATAGGAGGGGGAGGGGCAGAAGGAGGAAGATATGCAGCTATGTACTCTAAAAGAGATAATGCGCATGGGCAACAGAAACTGTCTGTCTGAGTTGATGCAGAACATGTTGATTTGGATAATGATGGCGGTGGTGGTGGTTTGGGAGCTTGTGAAGATACAGCTTTAGCATATGATGTAGCACCAGGTACAATCACTGATGGTTGTTGAGATGGTTGTAGTGTTTTCCGGGCTTCGATGCTGGTGATATTCTTTTCTATCCTGAGGGCCTGTACTTTCTTCTCAAATATCCAGTCAGGGCAAGATTTGTCTGTAGCAGGATGTGAACCTTTGCAGTTGACACAGTGGGGATCGTTGGTGCAATGTTCTCTCTCGTGATCTTTCTTTCCACAGTTGGAGCAGCACGCTTGTCCTCGACAATTTGACTTGTGATGACCATATTTCTGACACTGAAAACATCTCAAGGGATTGGGGACGTATGGGTCCACGTTGAGCTTGGTGTATCCAAAGGTCAAGGTTGATGGTGTGGTTGGTTGGGAAAAGTCTAAAATGAATGTATTCGTGGGCACTTTTCTGTTTCCTTTGGTGATTGTGATTCGTTTAGCAGCTGTTACTGATGGAATTGAATCAACAATTTCCTGTTCGTCCACGTAGCGAAGATCCGGGGAACGAATCACACCCTTGCTGGAATTGAGTTTCTCATGAGGTGTTATTGAAACTTTTATTCCAGCAAAGGTTTGGGTTGATCTAAGTAGGGTAGACTGTTTGTTGTTAAAACATTGGAGAAGATAGGTACCATTGGCAAGCTTTTTCAAAGATTTCAATTCTCCACACAAACCTTGAAATGTTTTGTGGATGACGAAAGGTGATAATTGTGCAAGAGCATTGGGAGTTCCTTCTGGAGTGTACATAGCCATGACCAAGAATCTTGACCATGTCTGGATGATGGGAGGCAAATCGTGTTCTTTTTCGGAAGAGTCAGTTGGAGTTATGTCACATTTTCTTTTCTTTGTAGCCATATTTATTGAATTTGTATTCATCCCCTGCATTCCCCACCCACCGTGGAGTCCAACAAGGGGTCAGCCTGGGCGGGACTAATCCACGACCAGGCATGACAGGGTTATGCAGGGGGTATACACTAGTAAAGTAAGGCTAAATGAACCTACAATTAAAATAATCTAAAGGAAGATTCAGGGAGCTAAACATCACCAGTTTGACCCATAAGCCGTCACCTTCTAAAAACACACGCAATGATATAGTGAAATGAAATTTCGCGGAAACAATCCGGTACATTATGAAAAAAGTCGATGAAAAATGAGTTGAACGATGTTGATGATATGAAAGTTGGAAGATGATTGGATGGTGTGCTTTAGAAGTTTGTTCGACCAGCCGATTGATCCTATCCGGGTCAAGATTGGACCGCCCGTCTAGAGGAATTCAAGGCCAAAGTGGTGTGTTGGGGCCTGCAGCCGTGTACCCACATAATTTTGCGTGGGGATATGACTACAGACCCCTCAACCACCAGGATCCTCTCCTCCACCGACACGGG
>NZ_MPRK01000252.1 GCF_002021095.1 Solemya elarraichensis gill symbiont
AACAGTCTCGCCTAGTGGCTACCGGGGACTACGCGCCTTCGATTCTCTCTCCTTGGCGCGCAGCGAAGGAAGCAAAACGCGAGGAACTCGATTCCGAGCTGGAAATTGCACAGCTTGCAAAACGATATGGTCCCAAACACCCCAAGATGATTGCTGCAAAAGCGGCTCATCAGGCGCGTATCAGCCGCATGAAAAAAGAGGTCGATATCGTTCTCAACAATATCGACAAGGAATTTGAGCGTGCACAGTGGCTGGAAAAGAAGTTACAGAAACAGTTTGATGATCTGAAACTGCAGGCACAGGCAATCGACAGCAAACAGTCTGAATACAGGGCACTCGAACGAAATCTTGAGGCTGACCAGAAGCTATACGACACATTCCTGACACGTTTCAAGGAGACCAACATCTCCAGCGGCAATAACACCCCCAATGCGCGAATCATCGATGAAGCAAGAGTACCCGGCGGCCACTACTGGCCGAACCTGGAACGTATTGTTGCCATTGCAACGCTGGCCGGACTGTTTCTTGGCCTGTTGCTCGCCTTCTTGCTCGATTACATCAACGACACCCTGAAAAACAGTCAGGATGTTGAAGAAAAGATCGGTATTGCCACTCTTGGCAACCTGCAGGTCCTGAAATCGGACAAGAGCAATTTATCACCTGAAAGAATGTACATCGACGACCAGAAATCACTCTTTTCTGAATCGATTCGTACTATTCGGACAGGGGTGTTACTGACATCGCTCGATTCACCGGACAAGGTTGTTGCAGTGACCTCCTCTGTTCCTGGTGAAGGCAAAACGACCGTCTCGATCAACCTTGCGGTTGCACTGGGACAACTGGAAAAGGTTCTGCTGATCGATGCCGATATGCGGCGTGCAAGCCTCGGCCCGCACTTTGGTATAGAGAAGAATACACCGGGACTCTCTGATCTCTTGGCAGGAACTGAGGAAGAGGCCAAATGCATCATCCATAATGAAGATGCGGGTATCTACATACTACCTGCGGGCATGATTCCTCCAAATCCGCAGGAGCTGCTCTCCTCGCAACGTTTTTCCGAGGCACTGCAGAAACTGGCCTCCCATTACGACAGAGTCATCATAGATACCGCTCCAACGCAGCTGGTCAGTGATGCCATCCTGGTTGCCAACCAGGCGTCTGGTGTCATCTATGTCATCAAGGCCGAATCAACACCCTACCATCTCGTAAAAGAAGGCGTAAAACGCCTGCGCCAGGTAGATAGCCATATCATCGGCGGCGTGCTCAACCAGATGAGCCAGGGTGCCTCCGGATATGGTGGATATTACAAGTACGGGAAGTACAGAAACTACGATTACACTTACTAGTCATTACGGCCCTAGACACTATCCTGAAGTGTCACGCACGCGTGACAATCTGTCATTATACAAGCCAATCGTGAATCATAATACTTTATATCAAATAGTTATAGACTATTTTTCATCCTGATAATTGTAGTCGACTATGGATAACCCCACTCCGATTCTTGTCTTTTCTGCTACATCACAGTATAATTTGATGTATCGCATGATCTGGTTTTCATTACTGCGCTACTATACTGAAACCAGCCGGTTTTTATTATTTTTTAAAGGACCAAACTTATGAAAATGACACCAATGATCTTTGCTGCCTGTGCTGCGCTTCTGACTAGCAACATTGCATTTGCTCAAACAGCTGAACCAAAAGAATTTCCAAAAGCCGATGCTAATGGCGACGGTTTTGTAGATGCTGCTGAGTTTGCTACCAGTGGGGTTGATGCAAAATTTGAAGAATCGGATACAAATAAAGACGGCAAACTGGATATTGATGAATACCAGGCTGCAGTAGGAGATTGTGCTTAATACACTATTGTATTCTGCCGGATCACCCTCTCTCATAACGAAAAAGCCCCTGCTCTCAGGGGCTTTTTTACGTCCATATGCATCCCTGTTAATTACTGGGCAGGTCAAATCCTCATTCCCGGGGGCACTGAATAGCTGTAGATTCTGACTGGAACCTGTTTAACCTGAATGGTTAATTGCACCCTGCATTGCGTTGTTGTTCCGCCAAGCTGGCAATCAAAGAAGGCATTCAATTCAGGATGAACAACAAGTACTTGTACCTTCTTGGACAGGAGGACAAGGCACAGTCCCGTAAGAACAGAATACGCAGCAATCGCCATGTTTTGGTTTGATTAGTTCGCCACCTCCCTTGCACTCATAAAACCACTGACATGCATCTGTTGGCATGATCTCTGTTTCTTGGTGACCGCATTCAGGACATATTAGGGTTGAGTCAAGAGTTATATCGCCAGTTTGATATTCCGAATTGCCAAAACAGTCATCAAAGTTAGATGCTATCAGCTCCTTCCTGGCATCCTTGATGATAATTCTGGCTCCATTAAGGACAACTAACACGATGACACAACCGATAATCAAATCAGGCCATCGACTACCTAACAACCAAACAAGAAAACAAGAAAACAAGAAAAC
>NZ_MPRK01000253.1 GCF_002021095.1 Solemya elarraichensis gill symbiont
TCGTCACCCCGGGCTTGACCCGGGGTCCATCCTGAACTGCGCACACACTCATAGATACTGGCTCAAGGCCGGTATGACTATAGAGATATTAGAAATGTAATTCAGGCACGAGTACCGCTGGCAGTTGTATTTCAGATACCGGTTCTGGTTTCTTTTCAGATGCAGGAGCATCCTCTGCTTTCTTTTCTTCCACTACAGCTGCTGCCGGAGTTTCACCCTTCTGCTCTTGCGCATCTGCTTCTTCGGTGCCAGTCGAGTTGCTCTTCCATACCAGCAGGTCATAGAAATTTCGGATGTTGTCGACATAGGTGACAGGTTCACGCCCACGTGCGTAACCGTATTTAGTTGTCTTGTACCAGCGCGCTTGTCCCAGCAGCGGCAGGCGTTCGCGTACATCTAACCAGCGATCGGGATTTGCCTTGTCACGTTTGGTCAGCACGCGTGCATCCAGCAGGTGTCCCAGACCGACATTGTAGGCTGCGAGGGTAAACCAAACTTTATCTTCCTCGTTCAGTGATTCCGGCAGTTGTTCCATCAGCCAGAGGATGTAACGTGCTGCACCTGTGATGCTCTGCGCAGGGTTTGTTCTGTCCCTGATCTTGACTTGCTTCGCTGTTGCATTGGTCAGCATCATCAGGCCCTTTACGCCAGTCGGAGAGACTGCCTTGGGATTCCAGTGTGATTCCTGGTAGCCGACGGCAGCGAGCAGGCGCCAGTCGAGTTCATACTCCTCGGCTGTCTCTGTGAACATTGCGTAAAAATCGGGTAGGCGTGTCTCGACCCGTTTCCAGAAGGTGTCGGTGTCGAATTCCTTGAGTTTGTCTATGTGTTGATAATAGCGCTGTACAAGCTGTTCAAGGCGACCGTTACTCTTGATGCGTTTAAAGAATTTATTAACTGCTTTCAACAGTGACTGGTCGCGGCTCTTTTTCATTGCCCAGGCGATCGGTTGTGGCTTGTTCAGTTCATACACCTGTTTCATGTTCTGGAAGTAGCGATTGAAATAGGCATACTCGTTCGAGTCGACGATGGTGTAGTCGATCACTTCTTCGTTAACCAGGTAGAGCAGGCGTTCACTGTCGAGTTCATCTGCAGTTTTCCACGGCAGTTTCAGTTCGCCTGATTTTTTGAGCTGATCCAGGTGCGCCTCGTGACTGGTATCAGAGGTGACCTTGAGCACGCCCTTGGTGAGTTCCTTGAGTTCCTTGATTTTCTTCTTGTCTTCAAAGGAGACGATCAGGCGGGAAACCTCGAGGTAATCAGGTCCGAGATTAAACATATTTGCATCATCCGGCGAGTGGGGGATGCTAGTGGCAACTAGGTTTGCTTCCTCTTTATTGACCAGAGTGAGCGTATTTTCGAAATTTTCCGGAATGATGAATTCTGCCTCGACGCCGAGCGATTCTGCAAAATCGATGATCAGGTCATATTCGAAGCCTGCCGGACCGTCGGGGCCATTGAAATAGGTGGTTGGGCCATAACGTGTTGCGACCACCAGTTTGCCACTCTCCTTTATTTCGCCAAGATATGAAAGCGGTTGGGCAAAACCGCTCCAGTGTAACCAGGCAAGCAGCATGGCAGGAAAAAGTGCAGCGAGCAGAAACAGCGGGGCAAGGCGTATCTGCCGGATAGTCGGCTTGTCCGCCTTGAAGAGGATATGAACCAGGGTATGCACCAGTTTCAGGGCCTTGATGAAGTGTGGCATTACATCGGTTTGCAACCATTTTGGATTGTCAAATTGACTGAGTTTTTTTCGCATATTCCATCTGTTCGAGTTTTTTCATTTCCCATGCTGATCATATCAGAGGAGAGGGGAATGTTTGATAGCCATCTTCACTGGATTTATTGCGACTTTATGACTATTCTTAAGTTAGAAGAAATACAAAGAGTTTAAAGGAGGGTGCTATTATCGACAGAAAGTGGATTTTGGTTCTCATGCTCGCCATGGTGCTAGCAGGTTGTCAAACTTCTCTCTTCAAAAACGGCGGGCAACAAGCGAATTCGACTCAAAATTCAACGGATTCTACCCAACAGCCAAGCAGTAATCAGCCTCCCTCAATATTCAATATGCCTAAAAAGCCGGTCGGTAATTATGCCGCCAGCAAAGTCAGTGGAACCTACGCAGGTAAAAAGTCCGTCAATCGATTTATCAACACCATGGTTGAAAAGCATAATTTCAATCGCCGCTGGCTCAACGGTCTCTTCTCCACTGTCGAACGCCAGAACAAGTCGATAAGGCTGCTTGATCGTTATGCACCTTCTAAAAAGAAAAAGAATCGTCCTGCCGATTATGTTGGGCAACCGGGCCGAGGTAGCTGGAGTCGTTACCGCAGGCAGTTCATCAATGAAAAGAACCTGCAGCGTGGTACTGAATTCTGGCTCTCTCACAAGAGCACGCTGAGACGTGTTGAGAGAGAGTATCAGGTACCTGCACATGTCATCGTCGGCATTATCGGCGTCGAGACACGCTGGGG
>NZ_MPRK01000254.1 GCF_002021095.1 Solemya elarraichensis gill symbiont
GGCATTGAGTGGTTCGATGAGCTCTCTTTCAACACTGAAAAGAAAATCAGGTATGGCGCTTTCAGGCCAGATGACCAGCTCCGAGTCGAGCAGTTTCAGGGTTGTGTCGGCATAGAACTCAAGCGTCGGAAAACGATTCTCGGGTAGCCATTTCTCATCCTGCGGGATATTGCCCTGGATCATGCTGACACGAATCGGCTCCCCTGTCTCCTGCGTCCATTGCACCTGTGACAACTGGTATCCGCCAGCGCCGATAGTAAGCAACAGGAGAGCGCTGATAGTGCGTGGCCTGATGCCGGGACGGGTCATGCTGACCAGCAGTGCAGCACATAGCATGGTGAGCAGTGACACGAGCCACACACCGCCAACGGGTGCATAGGCTCCGAGCAGGGTGTCTGTTTGGCTATAGCCAAGCAGTAGCCATGGGAAGCCGCTGAAAAGCCAGCTGCGTACCCATTCACCGAGACCAAACAGGGCCACCATCATAAGCAGGCGTGCCCGTGACGAATGGCTCCGCGTCCAGCGTGTGGACAGATACCCTGCAAGGCCATAGTAGAGTGCCATCGTCAGGGCGAGTAGCAAAGCAACGGCGACAGCAATTGCGTAGGGAGTGTCCGCGTAGGCGCTCATACTGTGATGGACCCAGTAGAGACCGGGAGTCATCAGGCCGACGCCAAACAGCCAGCCCCTTCTGAACGCTTGCGCGGGATCCTTGTCGAGCGTGAGCGCAAGCCAGAAGGCAGGTGCGAGAATGGCAAGCCACCAGAGCTCATATGGTGCAAATGAAAAGCTGGTAGCTGCTCCCGCCAGCAGGGCAACAATCTTGTCGTGCTTCATCAGCTCTCGGGAGTGTTTTCCGGCAGGTGAATCGACAGCAGCCGGATACGACGGCTATCGGCGCGAATCACGCGAAACTCGAAACGGTCAATGGTGACCGACTCACCACGTTTTGGCAGGTGTCCGAGTGTGTGTGTCACGAGGCCGCCGATGGTGTCGAACTCATCATCACTGAGAGAGGCGTCGAAATAGTGATTGAAGTCTTCAATATCGAGATGTGCCTTGGTGGTGTACTCATATTCGGAGCGCTGCAGGATCATGGCGCCCTCGTCGAAATCATGTTCATCCTCGATTTCACCGACAATCTGCTCAAGTACATCCTCGATGGTCACCATGCCTGCGGCAGCGCCATATTCGTCTATGACAACCGCCATGTGGTTGCGGCTGGTACGGAACTCCTTGAGCAGCACGTTGAGGCGTTTGCTTTCCGGTACGAAAACAGCACTTCGAAGTACGTCGCGCATACGGAATCGACTGCTGTTGCCGCCGCAATATTGCAGCAGGTCTTTAGCAAGAATGATGCCGACCACCTCGCCCTTGTCATCACCGATCACGGGAAAGCGTGAGTGAGCAGATTTGATTACGACCGGGAGCACGTCCTCAAGGCAATCGTCGCGCCCGACCACGACAACATCTGCCCTGGGCAGCATGATGTCGCGTACACGCAGGTCGGAGACTGACAGCACGCCCTCAATCATGGCCTGGCCGTCAGCGTCGAGTATGGAGCTACGGTTGGCCTGGCGGATCAGGGCAATCAATTGGTCACGATTTTGCGGTTCGCTTCCGCGTGGCTGAAACAGGCGCTTCAGCCAGCTACGCAGCGAACCGCTGCTACTTGGTGGTTCTTCGTTTTTCATGAGGGTTCTGTTGTCGCATAGGGGTCAGGATAGCCCAGGTGGGCAAGAATCTGTCGCTCCAGTGATTCCATTTCTTCAGCTTCAGCGTCATTTTGATGGTCAAGGCCCTGCAGATGCAAGACCCCGTGGACAATTATATGCGCCCAGTGTGTCTCGAGAGGCTTTTTTTGTTCCCTTGCTTCCTTTTCGAGTATCGGGGCACATATTACCAGGTCGCCAAGATGCGGCTCCTCGATACCCGCAGGCGCCTCGAACGGAAACGAGAGCACATTCGTGGGTTTGTGCTTGTTTCGGTAGCTGCTGTTAAGCGCTTTGCTCTCCTCCTCATCGACGATGCGTACAACCAAGGAGAGCTCCTCGTCGCTTTGCATGGCGGCTTCAGCCCATTTCTGCAATGTTTCGCTGTTGGGCAGGTTTGGCGCATCAGTAACAACCTGCAGGTTGATGTGCAGCATAATCCTCTGAACTGTCAGGGTGGTTATTCAATATTCGATCATTCTATACTGACAATTCATCTTAACGATAGCCCTGGTGAATGAATGTCGATACAAATTGCGACCTTGGGTGGCGGCTGCTTCTGGTGCCTGGAAGCGGCTTTTGCACGGATTGACGGAGTCATTTCAGTCAAGTCGGGTTACGCCGGCGGGCGCATGCCAAATCCGTCCTATGAGCAGGTGTGCGATGAAATCACCGGACATGCAGAAGTGGTGCGGATCGAATTTGACAGCGAGATCATCGACTATGCAACCCTGCTGGAGGTTTTCTTCGCCATTCATGAG
>NZ_MPRK01000255.1 GCF_002021095.1 Solemya elarraichensis gill symbiont
TTTTCCTTTGGCGCTGGCGCACGTCAGAAAAACAGTCTCGCCTAGTGGCTACCGGGGACTACGCGCCTTCGATTCTCTCTCCTTGGCGCGCAGCGGATGTCGAAAGCCTGCTAGAAGAGGCGGATGTCGTTGAGACGCACTGTGATTTCTGCATGGCAAGATACAGCTTTGATGCGGTAGACGTGGCTGCACTTTTCAGTGATGCCATGCCTGCGGAGAAGGAGCAGTAACAGACCGTGGGTGTGCGCGGTTTTAAATAATCCGTCATCCCGGGCGAAACCTGGTGAAGAACCAGGAGCCGAATCGTGTACTGCCCGGATCCCCGCTTGCTCGGGGATGACGAATGTATTTAGAGGGAGTCAGTTCCCGTAAGGGTGATTAACTTCCGGTGACGAAAACAGTCAGTCGTATGGTCATTGACCATGCCGATCGACTGCATCAGCGCATAACAGATGGTCGGGCCGACAAAACGGCAGCCGTAACCTTTAAGTGCCTTGCTAAGCTGTACAGATAATTCAGTCTGTGCCGGTATCTCTGCTAGCGTTTTCCACCGGTTGTGTCGTGTTTCTCCATCAACAAAGCTCCACAGGAAGGTATCGAGTGAGCCGTGTTCTTGGCGGATTTTCTGCACTGCACGTGCATTGTCGATGGTGGAGCTGATCTTCAGGCGGTTACGCACAATGCCTGCGTTGCCCATCAGGCTCTCCAGCTTGCTGTCGTCGTAAGCTGCTACTTTATCGATATCGAAATTATCGAATGCCAGCTTGTAATTTTCCCGCTTGCGCAGAATGGTGATCCAGCTAAGACCTGCCTGTGCTCCCTCGAGTGTCAGCATCTCGAAGAGTTTCCTGTCATCGTGCACGGACACGCCCCAGTCGTTATCGTGATAAGCGACATAGAGCGGGTCATCACCGCACCATGTACATCGGTGGGGGAGATCAGTCGTCGGTTTTTTGCTCATACGCCTCGATTACCTTTTGTACCAGCTTGTGACGTACCACGTCATGTGAGTTGAAAAAGGTAAAGCTGATGCCATCGACCTCAGCAAGTACGTCAATCGCCTCGCGCAATCCTGATCGTTTGCCTGTCGGTAGGTCAACCTGGGTTATGTCTCCGGTAATGACCGCGGTCGAACCAAAACCGATTCGCGTGAGAAACATTTTCATCTGCTCGGTGGTTGTGTTCTGTGCCTCATCAAGAATGATGAAGGATTCGTTGAGCGTACGCCCGCGCATATAGGCCAGCGGAGCGACCTCGATAACATTGCGTTCGATCAGCTTGTGCACACGTTCAAAGCCGAGCATCTCATACAGGGCGTCGTAGAGCGGACGCAGGTAAGGATCAATTTTCTGGCTCAGATCGCCGGGCAGAAAGCCGAGTTTCTCGCCTGCTTCGACAGCCGGACGTACGAGCAGAATACGGCGTGCGGTCTGGCGTTCGAGTGCATCCACGGCGCATGCAACAGCGAGAAAGGTTTTGCCTGTTCCTGCCGGCCCGATGCCGAAGTTGATATCGTGCGTCACGACCTTGTGCAGATACTCTTTCTGGTTAGGGCCGCGTCCGCGCACCATGCCGCGGCGGGTCTTGATAACGACCTCCTGCGGTTCATGTGCTGGCGCTTTTGCGAGCAACTCATCAATACCTGCCTGCTGCAGGGCAAGGTGGATGCGTTCTGCGTCGAGAGTTTCACTTGCGGTATCACGGTAGAGTTCGATGATCAGCTCTTCAGCTGCACTGACAGAGCTGTCCGGACCAACCAGGCTGAATGCGTGGCCGCGATTATTGATCTCTATGCCCAGCTGGCGCTCGATCTGGTGCAGGTGTTCTTCGAGCGGACCACAGAGATTTGAGAGACGCTCGTTATCCTGTGGTTCGAGTGCGAGTTGCAGCGTTGTGGGGTGGTCATTCATTGCTTGTCTGCCAGCTCGCCGCGCAGCGAGTTGGGGAAGGCCTCCGTAATACGTACATCGATAAATTGCCCGATCAGTTCTTGTGATCCCTTGAAGTTGACCACGCGATTGTTCTCGGTGCGCCCGGATATCTCATCCGGATCCTTGCGTGCCGGGCGGTCGACAAGTACACGCTGCGTGGTACCAACCATCTGCCTGCTAAAGCGTTGTGCATTGCTGTTGATCGCCTGTTGCAAGCGCTGCAGACGTGCCTGCTTGACCTCCATGGGCACGTCGTCGGAATAATCTGCAGCAGGAGTGCCGGGGCGTTGGCTGTAGATAAAACTGAATGAGTGGTCGAAGTCGATCTCCTCGATCAGTTTCATTGTTTGTTCGAAGTCGGTATCGGTTTCGCCGGGGAATCCAATGATGAAATCGGACGACATGCTCATATCGGGACGAAGTTCACGCAGGCGGCGAATCTTCTGCTGGTATTCAAACGCGGTATGGCCACGCTTCATACGCATCAGCATCTGATCCGAACCGCTCTGTACCGGAAGGTGCAGGTGGCT
>NZ_MPRK01000256.1 GCF_002021095.1 Solemya elarraichensis gill symbiont
GGCACTGGTTCAGGCTCAGGCACAGGTGTAGGACCGAAAGGCGATCAAGGTGATCCGGGACCTAAAGGCGATCAAGGTGAGAGAGGCATTCCAGGAGACAAGGGTGAGCCTGGTGAGCGCGGTGTTCCCGGGCCAGCTGGTGGTGGTTCAGGCGCTGGTAATGGTGTTGAAGGTCCTGAAGGGCCTCCAGGACAGCAGGGACCTAAAGGAGATAGGGGAGAACAAGGAGAGCGTGGCGAGCGAGGACTAACTGGCCCTCCAGGTAGTGGTTCAGGTACTGGTAATGGTGAGAAAGGACCTAAAGGTGATCAAGGTGAGCCTGGTATTGACGGCGTATCTGGAGAGCGAGGACCACAAGGATACATTGGCCCTCGAGGTGAGGCGGGTGTAAAGGGCGATAAAGGCGAAAAAGGTGATAAAGGTGAGCCAGGTGCTGATGCAGCCGGTGGTTCAGAACCACGTTTTACCTTCTTAACTGCTAGTGGCGGTTCTGAAATTCTTGATAAGCGAGATGACTTTTATCATGTTCTTGTCTCTAGAAACACTAATATATATCTTCCAGATGTATTAGGAGGTAGGGTCAGAGAAATCACTGTATTGTTTGAGCAAAGCGGTGCATCTGCAGCAAGGATCACATGGCGTGGCGACTGTGTTTTCCCCGGTAGCAGCAAAAGAGATACAGAAAGAAATACACAATTTGATGATGATCCTTCATCAATTTCACCCTATAACAAGGCATCAACGCTATTCAAATGCATTTCATTTGGCGGCGACCCATGGTATGTGACGCGCATAGGTAATGACTATGCAAAGCCTGGCGTGCGTAATGAGTAAGCTCTTAGTGTGATATCATATTAAGGTTCACTGTTTTATAAAAAAATAACCAGGAGCTTGAATTTTTGCACGATCAATCAGAGTTAACACATGAGCATATGACTTATGAAGAAGGCATGCGAGACGGGCGTCTTCATGCCATCGAGAACAAACTAGAAACCCATCAGGGGCTCATTGACGAGAATGAAGGGCGAATCAGCAAGCTTGAACGCATTGTCTATATTGTGACTGGTGCGGTAGCACTGATCCAGGCAATGCCGGCCATCAAGATGGGGCTTGCAACATTCATGGGTCCAGGAGCATAAAGATTAATTGTCATTCATTAGAGAAGCTCTGCTTGTTGCAGTGCTTGTATTTGCAACAACGCACGTACTTGACTCTCTAGCGTCTGGGGAAAAGGCAATTGGAAATGCCTACGTATTATTTTCACACAGAATGGATCATGCTGTAGGCATTTTCTCAGGCAATGACATTCGGACATGCGAGCAGTTAAACAAGTTAATGGACGCCTTAAACCTTGATACCGTCAATTGCGATATATCTGACGATTGATGTTTATAGAGTGGAGTTTTATTTATGACGGAAGAGTCAGAAAACAGCAAGATGAATAATGATTTTAAGATGTTTGTATTTATGGCAATCATTGTTGGTGTCGTAGGCTGGTTATACGTTGGGGATCGATATACGATTACACCGAAGAAGACAGATTACGAAGTGAGGCATGAGAATGCAGCGACAACAACAGCCCATATGGATTATGACTTATGCGTCCAGATGGCAAAGGTTCAAAAGGAGTTAGGTCACAAAACAGCTGACTGTGATGATATCTATGATCATCATGGTGTAGATCAATAATTGGGTAATTTATGGGACCAGATATGTTAAGTAGAGTTTTCGGCAGTCAAGATTTTATCGAGTCAGCGTTAGAGGTCATCGATGAAACGTTCGATGGAGAGGAGTCAAAGCATTTAAAAGCCAGTCAGAAAGGAGACGTTCTAAAGGCCTATGAGCCATTTAAAGTCTCGCAGCGCATCTTGGCATTCAGTTTTACTTTCTTTTACCTGGTGGCGCTTGGATCGGCCGCAATGATGAAGGCATTTGCAGTTGGTGATCCTGATGTCATCTTCACGGCTATGGATAATGCTGGCCTGGATATGGTGATGCTTGCAATTGTTACCTTCTACTTTGGTGGTGGAGCACTTGAATCACTTGGACGAGCACGTAAGAATACCTCGGTTGAATGACCAATTAAGCCTATGAAGTAAAGGGTAGCAAAGATAGTGGAACAGCTATTGACTTTCAAGCAAATATCTGCTATAATAAATCTTTAGGTGAATCGCAAACACGAAGGTTTGCAGTGAACTGCTGGTATCATACAAGGATAACCGGCACCGAAGAATCTGCACCCAACCATTGACACCAGTCAAGAAGAGAACTACTTCTTGGTACAGATACGGTCAATGGGCCCAGGTTAAGTTGACCTGATAGAGTTCCTCTCTTGACTGGTATCAAGTATACTTTCAAGATTCTTAGATAGGCTGCAGGTTGTAGGATTCTATCTAGGTTCGTATGTGCGAAAGGGTACACCTGACTAAAAAATAAATATTGATATATAAATTGTAATTG
>NZ_MPRK01000257.1 GCF_002021095.1 Solemya elarraichensis gill symbiont
ATTTTTCCTTTGGCGCTGGCGCACGTCAGAAAAACAGTCTCGCCTAGTGGCTACCGGGGACTACGCGCCTTCGATTCTCTCTCCTTGGCGCGCAGCGACAGAAGAAGATTATCGGTTCATGCGGTGGAGCAAGCGGCCCGGCGGCCAATCCGAAATAACCTGAAAGCGTGCCGGGTTCCCGGGTTAGGAGAGCAAATCCTGAGGCAGTGAGTAACGTTCCATCAGGTAACAGAGGCAATCTTGCCTGATAACACGCTCATTCATTGTCAGCATTGAAGGCATGATAGCGACACGATTGACGATGCGTCCGTCATCCACGCAGAAGTAGTGCTCGCTCACATCACCACCCTGCTCGTCCGTCACCTCAAGAGGCAGATCATCCCCAAACACATCGCCCCAGGTTGTCGAGGCATTGATCTCGCTGAAATTGAAACGTTCCAGTCCCGGCGAGAGAGAGAGTTCCTTGGAATCATCACCGAATGCAAAAGAGATGCTCTCCGGTACCTTTACCGTTGCCACCGTGTGATAGAGATCGACCTCTTCATGATTGAGTGGCTCTGAATCCAGCTCCTGCAGATGCAATACGCTGTTGACGTACTCTACTGCATGATCGATACCAAGTTGATCACCAACCTTGCCACATTCAAGTGTGACTGCAGGGCAACGGGATGCGAGCGCCATCGATTGCACACCGCGCGGGCGTATAAAATAGATGACCAAGCGGCTGAAAAGCAACGCCAGGCGCAAAAACTGCGGATCGATAACGTTGATACAGGCGTAGTGCGGATTCATTCCGGTATTGTTATGAATATCGATACTGGCAAACATGCCGCGCTCATCCATAACCGAGAGCACATGCTGCATCAGGCCGGCCTCGACCGCCTCACCACCTTCCCAGACCCGGTTGAAATCGGGTTGGCGCTCGAGTTTACGCAGCCCCGCTTTTGCAGCAGAGAGATTGCCGAAAAAGATGCTCAGGCTGCGTGGCAACGGATGCTCGCCCCCACCAACCTGGTATTGGCGCAACAGGCGGCGCACTGCCTCCCATCCGGTAGTTTCATTACCATGCAGCAAAATCGTGACAAACAGCGCAGGCTCGCGAATCCCCTGCAGGTGCAGCAGGGTCGGCGCACCGAGAAAATCAGCAAGTTCGGTCGCCTCGCAATCGAGTAATCCGTCCGGGATCTCGTCGAGTTGTTGCAGCTCTATCATTACTCAGGTGCCCTTGTTCAATTCAGTGTCCATGTATGCACAGGCTTGCCTGCCTGCTGCCGTTCCTGGTAAGCCAGTACCAACTCCCGCCACTCCTTACGATGCATGTTGACCCACTGGCGCTGCCAGGCAGCTCCTGTCTGGCTGCTTGCAACACGTTCTCGAACGATGGAGAGATAGTGTTCCGCATCATGCTGATCAATACCAAGTTGCTCCAGGCCCTGTGCGGCTAGCGGCAACAGTTCATCAAGCACTAGATTTTGCATGCCGACCTGGCGTCCGTCCAGCCAGGTCACAGATGAAGAGAGACTGGCGCGTGCGGCTGCATAGAAGTTATCACGACAGGCAGCAAACGGCAGTTGTTTCTCTGCTGCATCAGGCATATGTGCCATGGCGACGACCATACCGTAATAGAAAGCGATATTGGCAACCTGGTCTGTGAGTGTCGGTCCGGCTGGTACAACGCGTTGTTCTATCCGCAAATGCGGCGTGCCATCTTCGTTGAAACCGATCAGGGGCCTGTTCCAGCGCCAGATTGTTCCATTGTGCAGGCGCAAATGTGCAAACTCTTCCGGTTTTGCATCAATCAGCATTGGCAGCATGATCGGATAGCGTTTCAGGTTTGCGTCAAATATCTCGAAAAGTGACTCATCCGCATAGCGCACACCAAAGGAGACACGCTGGCTGTAGTCTGACGCGCCGACGGGAACCGACTGCTCAAACAGCGGGATACGCGTTTCGTCCCAGAGTGAATGTTGAAACAGGAAGGGCGAATTGGCGGATGCCGCGATCAACGGAGCCGAAACGATTTTGGATGCATTGTAAATGCGTGCGCCAAGGTGACGCGGAAACTGCAGGTGAATCTGAAAAGATGTGGTCGCCGCCTCCAGCATGACGTCGTGGTGAGTCATCTCCAGATGCTCACTGCCTTTTATATCGAGATGGATCGACTTCCCTTCCCTGAGGCGCAGAACCTGCTGATTGAGTGCCTGGTAACGGGTCGAATCGGACATATTCGCCAGGACGAGATCCTTCTGTCCGACTGTCGGAAGTATACCTGTCGCCAACAGACTGGTATCCAGCCCTTCGGCAACCTGCTGGCCCGATTGCCACAGTTGCTCAAGCTGTGTCTGCATGTGGGCAAGCGTGTCTTTGATCTCGTGATGTAAAACGGGACATCCAAGTCGCCCTTTTACACTCGATCTTCGACAGCCTTTATTGCCCCGGACGCCCTGCGT
>NZ_MPRK01000258.1 GCF_002021095.1 Solemya elarraichensis gill symbiont
ATCTTGTTGGCAAGTGCTCGGATTTCTTTTTCGTTCATCGTGCTTATCTCCCGTAGGGGTTAATGATAAGCAGATACACAAACTAATTTACAGTCTCCCAAGTTGGCCAGCAACCTTTATACTTTGAATTGCAAATCCTTGCAGAAAGTTAATGGCAGAGAGTTGTCCAGTGTTCTTGCTATTCACAGATCTTCCTCACTTGGCTCATCATATATCGTAGTGAGCCCTATCAGTGGCCTATAACGCAAGATTATTACACGAAATTCAGTAATCATTCTAATCTGCGAAGTGTAGAGTGGAGTTCTCCATGTTTTAAATGTCCACTTTGGCCATAAGCAGACACCCATACCATTGTTTATACTGACTCAAAGCTATTACTCAGGAAGTTTCTGGAATGAACGGTTGCTGTGACGAAAGTTGCGCTATTCAAAGGCAGCCTAATACTTTTGGCGGTCTGGCTCACCGGATCGGGCTGGCCCGATCTTGCGGTGGCGATAGCTCTTGTACTGTTGTTAATGCGTTCCGCGATACGTGTTATTTCTTCAGCCATAGCAGAGCTTCGTGCGGCATCGTAACAACCCCATAAATTCGGAAGCACAACACGGTGCTCACTCACTGTGAATCATTATGCTGTCGATTATCGTAGCTGTGGAATGACAGCTTTGGATCGCAAGCGGCCGACCGTTTAAATCCGGCCACTTCCGCTTTTACCAAGGAAGAGCCGGTCAACATTCCCAGAATTTGCAAATCTCACTGTCCGGTATAGTCGAGGAGCAGTCGTTCACATGCAGTAGTCTGATAGTCCGCTACTGGCCGTTAGCGGAAGTAGTCTCAATGTATCGACCGCCAGCTTCTCAGCATTAAGAGTCATAGAATAAAGATAAGGCAATGTCCGCTCTCGACCAGGTCAGGTTAAAAACATGTCTATAAATTGGTCAGATGAAATTTAGACTAATCTAGATTAGCTGATTCGCCTACTTCCACATCCTGAATTATCACGTCACCCTCTCCGTCATGCTGGCCTTGAGCCGGCATCCGGGGATGCGAGCACTGTTCCTGATGGACCCCGGGTCAAGCCCGGGGTGACGATAAATTATTTCACAAGTAGCCTTTCAGGCCTCACCCTCGGATAACGCCTTCAGATACTGAAACAGCAAGCGTGCCGATTTCGGCGACTGCTGCTTCTCCCTCTCCTTGCCTGCCTGACGAATCAACTGCCTGAGGTGCTGCCGGTCGACTTGCGCATGGTTGGTAATAATGTCCTGCAACAGCTCTTCGTCACCATCGATCAGGGCATCACGCCACGCTGCCAACTGGTGCAGATGTGCAACATCCTCCCTGTGCGGCTGACGCATGGTCTCGAGGTCCGAGACGATCTGGTCTGCATCCTCTTTGCGCAGCAGTTTGCCGATATACTGCAGTTGCCTTTTGAGAGCGCCTTTCTTCATCGTCTGTGCGCTCTTCACTGCTGTAAACAGGTGCTCGGGCAGCGCAAGACGAGTGAGCTGATTTGTGGACAGGGTAACAAGATCTGCACCCAGACCCTTTAACGCGAGTAACTCACGTTTGACCTGTGATTTACTCTTGACCTCGACGCCATCCTCGTCGCATTCCACGCTCTCTTCATCGTTCATCTGTTTCATGCTCTTAATAATAACTCATCACAGGCCCAGTTCCTTCCAGCGCTTTTCAATGCGCTTGACCGAGATCGGATAAGCCGTCTTCACTTCCTGGGCAAACAGCGAGATACGTAACTCCTCAAGCATCCAGCGAATCTCCTCAATGCGCTCATCCTGCAGATGATCACTCTGCATCTGCTGGTAGCGCTGCTGCCACTCTTGTTGCAGGCTCGCCATGACACGCATCTGCTGCTGATCTCTCGCTGCCGCATGTCCGAGTTTTTCGAGGCGCAACAACAGCGCCTTGAGGTAACGTGGATACGCCTGCAGATGCTGCCAATCCGTCTGCTCAATAAACCCCCGGTAAACCAGTAAGTCGAGTTGCTGTTGCATATCATTCACACAACTCAGCAGGTTGAGCGCTGAAATTGATGACAGGCGCGTACGAATCTCACGATAAGTCTCAAGAATCTCGGCCACCAGTGCCGCAATCCTGTTAGCGGCTTCGGCCAGGTGACTGCGGTTCTCTTCGATTGCACGTTCAAATTCAGCCTGTTTCCAGATCAATCCTTCGCGCAGAAATACCTGGTCGATAGTCACGGCAATCAGCTCATCGAGAAGTTCGCTCTCTTCTCGTCGTGATCCTTCCGGCTGCGCGGCCTTGGCATACTGCAAGCGCATTTTGTCGAGCCCCGGGAATGCCTTTTTCAGGTAACGCGTCTGTTCCGGAAGTGTCAGCATCACCAGTCGCCGCAGACCACGTCTGTGAACTGCCGCTGCAATTGCCTCGCTCTCCAGCAGTTTCAGCGAGACACTCTCGCTGCAATCGAC
>NZ_MPRK01000027.1 GCF_002021095.1 Solemya elarraichensis gill symbiont
CGGCATGATACAGACCGGACAACTTGGTGATGTCATGAAGGAATCGATTCATGCGGCCATGACAGTTGTACGTAGCCGTGCTGAATCACTTGGCATTGCACCCGACTTCTACCAGAAGCAGGAGGCGCATATACACGTGCCTGAAGGTGCGACCCCGAAGGATGGTCCAAGCGCAGGCATTGGCATGTGTACAGCACTGGTCTCTGCACTGACAGGCATCCCTGTGAAGGCAGACGTTGCCATGACGGGTGAAATCACCCTGCGTGGTGAAGTGTTGCCGATCGGAGGTCTCAAGGAGAAACTGCTCGCTGCGCACCGTGGTGGTATCAAGATGGTTGTTATTCCCGAGGAGAACGAGAAGGATCTTGTCGAGATACCGAAGAACGTCAAGGAAGGTCTCGACATCCGTCCTGTCAAGTGGATCGATGAGGTTTTCGATCTTGCACTGACGCGTCGTCCGGAACCAGCTGAAGTGGTTGCGGCACAGCCTGCCAAGTCACGCACCACAAAGAAGCGTTCGGCGCGCAAGGGCAGTGTGACCAAGCATTAATTCCTTTTTTAAGGATGGCCTTTACAAGCAGCCATGGACGGCTGTTTTTCAGGTTCAGGATGGTCTGAATGCAGCAACAAAAAAATGTCATGGAGCGGCTGATTGTCATGAAATATATGCAAGCCATTGATGCTCAAATGATTGTTGCACAGCAACCTTGTCAGACCCTTTTCCATAGAGTAAAAATAAGCCTTTTACGTGCTTGACACTCGCAAGATAGATGTGTTTAATCACGCATTCGGGTATAAATTACAAAGCTAAGCCCGACGCCACTTCTAAAGAGGAAATAAAATTATGAACAAGAGTGAACTTGTCGACGCCATTGCCGACTCTGCAGATATTTCAAAAGCATCAGCCGCACGTGCACTTGACGGTGCAATTGACGCCATTACTGGTGCGCTGAAAGATGGGGATACAGTCTCAATTATTGGATTTGGAACCTTCCAGGTTCGTGACCGTGCAGCACGTACAGGCCGCAATCCGCGCACCGGAGAAGAGATCAAAATTGCAGCTTCAAAAAATCCTGCATTTAAGGCTGGTAAAGCGCTTAAGGATGCAGTAAACTAGCGCGACTCAGCATAAGGGTGCTTAGCTCAGCTGGGAGAGCATCGCCCTTACAAGGCGAGGGTCGGGGGTTCGATCCCCTCAGCACCCACCATTTATTGGAGCGGTAGTTCAGTTGGTTAGAATACCGGCCTGTCACGCCGGGGGTCGCGGGTTCGAGTCCCGTCCGCTCCGCCACCTTGAAGAATTGGGGCATCCGCATGGATGCCCCATTTTTTTTGCATAAATAGACAGACAAAGCAGGTTAATAGCATGTTGCAAGCAATTAGGGATAAGGCACAGGGCTGGATTGCCTGGGTAATCGTTGGCTTCATATCAATTCCTTTCGCGTTATGGGGAATCCAGGAATACATTGGTGTGAGTGGCGAACAGGTTGCCGCCAAGGTAGCAGGATCTGAAATCACTCAGAAGCAGCTTGAGTCCAGTGTCGAACGTTTTCGCAGCCAGTTACGTGAAGTTTTCGGTGGCAAGATTCCCGAGGCTTATACTGATGAAGCGCTGCGCAAGCAGGTACTCGATGGAATGATCAGCGACGACCTTGTTAGCGGCCATGCCGAACAGCAAGGCATCCGCGCGGGTGATGGCATGGTCCGGGAGGAGATTCGCAACTATCCCACTTTCCAGAAAGATGGAAAATTCGATGCCGACCTGTACAAATCAAGCCTGCTGCAGCAGGGTCGTTCCCCCGCTATGTTTGAAAACCTGATCCGCCAGGATATTTCTGTCGATGTACTGCGCAGGGCGGTCAGTGATACTTCTGTTGTCAGTGATGCTGAACTGGACAGCTATTTAAGCCTCAAAGAGCAGCAGCGGCTGATCTCCTACCTGGTTGTAACCAACAGTCAGGACGCAGACAGCGAGTTGGTTAGCGATGCAGATGTTCGTGCCTGGTACGATGCTAATCCTGCAAACTACATGCGACCTGAACAGGTTCGCCTCGAATACCTTGAACTGAGCCGCGACATTATCGCCAAAGACATCTCGATCGATCCTGCTGCCATTCAAACCTACTACGATGAGCATAAACAGAGCTGGACTGCAGATGAGAAGCGCAGCATGCGTCATATTCTCTTTACTGTCGACAGCAAGCAATCTGATGCGGAAGCGAAGGCTGCGGCCGAAGCGGTGCTTGCACAGCTACATGACGGCGCAGATTTTGCACAATTAGCTCGTGAGCACTCTGCTGATCCGGGTTCTGCGAACGCCGGTGGCGATCTCGGCGTGGTCGATAAGGGTGTCATGGTCAAGCCTTTCGAGGATGCTGCCTTTGCTCTTGAGAAGGGACAAATCAGTGAATTGGTACGTTCCCGTTTTGGATACCACATTATTGAAGTGACCGACATTCAGGGTGGCGGTGTGAAGCCTCTTGCAGATGTTGAAGAGAGTATCCGCACACAGCTGCAGCAGGACGAGGCAGAACGTCTCTTTTATGATTACGCTGAACAGCTGGCGAATATTGCCTATGATTCGCCCGATTCCCTCGAGCCCGCTGCAGAAGCTCTTGGCCTGAAGGTGCAGGAGAGTGACTGGCTGGCACGCAGTGGTAATCCGGAAGGTATCGGAACGCCCAAGGTGATGCTTGCTGCATTTGGCGATGACGTGAAGCAACAGGGTTTCAACAGTGAAGTGATCGAACTCGATACCGAGAGGGTCGTCGTGGTTCGTATGCAGGAGCACCGTGAAGTTGCGACCAGGCCGTTTGACGAAGTTACCGACCTGATTCGCCAGCAACTTGAGCTCAAGGCAAAATCTGAAATCGCGTCGAAAAAAGCTGCTGCCTTGCTTGCTCGTCTTGAGGCGGGAGAAACAATCGATGTTGTTGCACAGGATGAAAACCTGGATGTCGAGGCAGACAAGCAGGTATCACGTGATACCAGCGATATCCCAAGTGCAATCATTAGCGCTGCATTTGCCCTCCAGCAGAGCGGCGACCAGTCTGCCTACACGACAGCAGCACTGGTTACAGGTAACCATGCTGTGATCGAACTCAAGTCAGTCACTGATGGTGATGTCGCTGCAACAAGCGAAGCGGCACGCAATGAACTGCGCAAGCAATTCGCTGACACACGTGGCAAAAAAGCGTTATCTGCCTATATCGAGTGGCTCAGGGATACTAACGAGATTGAAATTCTTTCGGAATAATTTGGCCGACAGGTTTTGCCCGACCGATTTCAGGTGACATGGAGAGATCATGACAATTCGTACCAGGTTTGCACCCAGCCCGACAGGTTTTCTGCATGTTGGTGGTGCACGAACAGCGCTGTTTTCCTGGCTTTATGCGCGCCGTCATGGCGGGCAGTTCGTTCTGCGTATCGAAGACACCGACCTTGAGCGTTCTACACGTGAGTCGGTCAATGCCATTCTCGAGGGCATGACCTGGCTGGGCCTGGAATATGATGAAGGGCCGCTCTACCAAACAGATCGTTTTGATCACTATGATGCCGCCATAGAGAAGCTGCTTGAGAGTGGTCAGGCGTATCGCTGTAACTGCTCAAGAGAGCGTCTCGATGAGATACGTGAAGAGCAGATGCGCAACAAGCAGAAGCCTCGTTATGACGGACATTGTCGTGATGCGCAGGTCTCTGCCGACGAGCCGCACGTTATCCGTTTCCGCAATCCTGATGATGGAGACGTCTGTTTTACCGACCTGGTGCGCGGTGAACTCGTCTTCAGCAATAACGAACTTGATGACCTGATCATCCGTCGTACCGATGGTTCACCGACTTACAACCTGACTGTTGTTGTTGATGATGCCGATATGGAGATTACGCACGTTATTCGCGGCGATGATCATCTCAATAACACACCGCGACAGATCAATATGCTCAGGTCTCTTGATCTGCCTGTTCCTGAATATGCACACGTACCGATGATTCTGGGTGACGACGGCGCGCGTCTGTCGAAACGCCATGGAGCTGTCAGCGTGATGCAGTACATGGAAGATGGTTATCTGCCTGAGGCATTGCTCAACTACCTGGTACGGCTCGGCTGGTCACATGGCGACCAGGAGATATTCTCACTCGATGAGATGGTTCAGCTGTTCAGCGTCGAGGGTATCAATCGCGCTGCATCGAGTTTCAATACCGAAAAACTCAACTGGCTGAATCAGCAATACATCAAGGATAATGATCCTGCACGTGTTGCCCGTCTGCTGTCGGGCCATCTCGGCAAGCGTGATATTGATCCGGCGATGGGGCCTGACCTTGTTGCCGTGGTTGAGGCGCAGCGCGAGCGTGCAACGACCCTTGAGGAACTCGCCGACATCTCACTTTTCTACTACAGTGATCCCGAGGCTTACAGCTCCAAGGCGTCAGTTAAGGCGTTGAAGCCGGCAGCACTGAAGCCGTTGAGAATGGCAGCCGCACAACTGGCTGAACTCGATAACTGGGAACGCGAAGCGATTCATGCTGTCATCAAGAGCACAGTCGAAAAACTGGATACAGGTTTCGGCAAGGTTGCCATGCCGTTACGTGCGGCCGTTACTGATGGAGCGCCTTCTCCAGAACTGGACCTGACACTCTTCCTGATTGGGCGTGGTGCGGTTACTAGGCGTATCGACAACGCGATCGCGCATATCGAAGCGATGGGTGAAGCCTGATGTCAGATGCGACAGATACAACGCCAAGTAACTTTATTCGCCAGATCATTGACGAGGAGCTTGCTGCCGGCAAACACGACATGGTAGCGACCCGTTTTCCGCCGGAGCCCAATGGTTACCTGCATATCGGTCATGCGAAGTCGATTGTGCTCAATTTCGGCATTGCCAGTGATTACCAGGGCAGTTGTAACCTGCGTTTCGATGACACCAATCCGCACAAGGAGAACAAGGAGTTTGTCGAGGCGATCAAGAAGGATGTCGAGTGGCTTGGCTACAAGTGGGATGCGCTCTATTTTGCCTCCGACTATTTCGAACAGCTTTACGGCTTCGCTGTTGAACTGATTGAACAGGGCAAGGCCTACGTCTGTGAGTTGAATGCCGAACAGATGCGTGAGTATCGCGGTACCCTGACCGAACCCGGTAAAGAGAGCCCTTACCGCAGCCGTTCAGTTGAGGAAAATCTCGAGTTATTCAAACAGATGCGTGCCGGTGAATTCGAGGATGGCTCCAAGGTGCTGCGTGCAAAGATCGACATGGCGGCTCCCAACCTCAACATGCGTGATCCGGTGCTGTACCGGATTCGTCACGGTGTGATTCACCACCAGACCGGCGCCGAGTGGGTGCTCTACCCGATGTATGATTTTACCCACCCGATCTCTGATGCGATCGAGGGGATTACACATTCACTGTGTACGCTTGAGTTTGAGGATCATCGTCCCTTGTATGACTGGGTGCTGGATAATATCTCCATCGATTGCCATCCGCGCCAGATTGAATTCTCACGCCTCAACCTGCAGTACACGGTAATGAGCAAGCGCAAGCTCACACAACTGGTCGACGAGAATCTTGTTGAAGGCTGGAGTGATCCTCGCATGCCGACGATTGCCGGACTGCGCCGCCGTGGTTATACGCCAGCGGCTCTGCGTGAGTTTGTAAAACGCATCGGTGTCACCAAGTCTGACAACAGTATCGAGATGGAACTCCTTGAGGCTTGTATTCGTGAAGACCTCGACCGCTGCGCACCGCGTCGTATGGCAGTTCTCAATCCGCTCAAGGTCACCATTACCAACTACCCGGAAGGGGAGTCGGAGGAGTTGCCAGCTGCGAACCATCCGAAAGATGAGTCGATGGGGCAGCGGTCAGTTAAGCTGACCCGCGAGGTTTATATCGACAGGGATGACTTTATCGAGGTCAGACCCAACAAAAAATGGAAACGCCTGGTCGCCGGTGAAGAAGTCAGGCTGCGCAACTCCTACGTTATCCGCTGTGACGAAGTGATCAAGGATGACAGTGGTGAGATTGTTGAGCTCGTATGCAGCTACGATCCGGATACCCTTGGTGCCAACCCGCCTGACCGGAAGATCAAGGGTGTCATCCACTGGGTATCTGCGGCACACAGTGCGCCTGCAGAGGTGCGCCTCTACGATCGCCTGCTGGATCATCCTGCACCGGATGCCGACAAGTCAGTCGAGGACTGGAAACAACACCTCAACGCCAATTCCCTCGTGACTTGCGAGAATGCACGTGTCGAGGCATCACTTGCCGATGCACCTGCCGGACAGCAATTCCAGTTCGAGCGTGAAGGCTATTTCTGCTGTGATTCGGAGAACGAAGGCGAGCGCCTGGTCTTCAATCGCGTCGTTACCTTGCGTGACTCCTGGGGTAAATAAGGCTCAATGAATATCTATTCTGCCATCATCCGATCAAGGTTCTTCTGCGTCATCCTGTAGCCAAAATCAATCAGCATTTCTGCCTTGTGGAATTCGTAAAACATACAGATGTCGATCGGAATCTTGATCAGCAGGTCGGGGTGGTATGCGGCTAGCTGGAAGCGCGTGATCAGGGCCTGCATGGTATCGATGGAACGGCTGATAATTTCAAGGCTGTCCGGGTCTTTGTGTTCTTTATGTGGCGTTGTCAGATGCAGACTCTCAAGAAAACTTTCGATGTTGCGCCTGTACCAGCTGTCGTTCTCGCTTGAGGTATGGTCCTGCGGCGGCTCTGGGGGCTCTCTGCTGACAAGGTCGTGTCTTACAGTTGCTGCGGCATCAACGGCAACTGTTATTTGAGTATTGTCACGAACGGTAGGAGCAATAGGCACCGGATTGACGAGGCCGCCATCAAGCAGCATGCGTCCGTCTGAATAAACAGGTGTAAACAGGGTAGGGATAGCGATGGAAGCGCGAATTGCATCAAACAGTGGCCCCGACTTGAGCCAGACTTCACGCTGTCTCTCGATGTCAGAGGCGACGGCTGTAAAGGAGATTGGCAATGACTCTATCTGGTGTTCACCAATCAGGTCGCGCAGCACAGAGATGATTTTTTCACCCCGGAAAATACCTGCGCCGACAGTGAAGCTTGGATCAAGCAGCCTGATGACATCCAGTTTTTCCAGTGCGCAGACCCACTCGGCATAGTCTTCGAGTTTTCCGGCGGCATAGATACCACCGATCAGGGCGCCCATCGATGAGCCTGATATCGACTCGATAGAGAAACCATTTTCTTCCAGGCAACGGATAACGCCGATGTGGGCGAGACCTCGCGCACCACCACTGCCAAGAACCAGAGAGACGCTTTTATTTTTCATCCTCTGAGTCTATCCTTTCCGGCAGACGAGATAAACTTGGCCTGCTGATCAGTCATCATCCTCTTCATCAGCAAGTGGATTTCTATGAGCAATGCCCTTGTGGCAGTCAATGCAGGTTTTATCACCTTTTTCTATCGCTTCCTGCATTTTCTCGGCTGACCGGCGGCGTTGTTCATGGAAGTTCATCGATTCGTAGCTGTGGCAGTTTCGACATTCGTGTGAATCGCTGGCTTCCATGCTGGCCCACACGCGTTCAGCCATGGCGAGACGGTTTTGTTCATACTTCTCAGGTGTGTCTATTGTGCCGGCAAGGTGGTGAAAAAGTTCATTGGTTGCCCGAATTTTTCGCAATAGCTTGGGGAACCACTCTTTGGGGACATGACAGTCCGAGCATATAGCACGCACACCAGATGCATTTGTGTAATGCACGGACTGCTTGTATTCGGCATACGCGTTGTTTTCCATTTCATGACAGGATATGCAAAATTCGAGCGTGTTGGTTTGCTCCATACTCCAGTTCAAGCCATTCCACAGTAGGGTGCCGGTCACCATGCCGGCGATCAGAATCAGCCCCATCCATAGCGCATTGTGGGGCTGAAAAACCATTTCCAGAGTTTCTTTATCAAGACAGTACTCACTTAGGCCGGTGCAGCATCATTGCTGCACCGGTGAAATGAATCGGCATTATCGAACTTGCTGATTACTCTTTCGGCAGTGTTTGCAGGTATGCCAGGATATCGACAGATACCTGCAGGTCAAAAGCACGCATCGCTGGCATTTTCTCGTCGGGCTGGCCGTTCAGAACTTTCTGGATGATTTCCCAGGGGTTCTTGTTGGCGAGCTTGCCAAGCGGCGGCATATCTTTTGGCAGCATTCCGTCCTTGGCGTGGCAGCCTGCACAGACTGTACCGTAGTAACGTGAGCCATTTGCTGCATCACCATTGGCCATTTTTGATTCGCGCTCGATCACAGCATCAATGTCGATCTGACCCTTGGTAACAAAGTCGGCGATATCGATGAAGTCCTGCTCGTCCATTTTTCCTGCGAAGCCGTGAGTCGCATCTTTCATTGCAGCAATGACTTTTGCATTATCGGCACCCTGCAGGTGCTTGAGGCCACCTATGCCTGTTTTATAGGAACCGGATGCATAGGCGCCATCTTTGCCCATCATGTCCCATCCGTGGCAGGATTTACACCTGTGTGTGGCGTTGCCCTTTTTCTTGGTATTTGATGCCGGCCATGCGGGATGTGTGTCAGCAGGTTTTTCGGCGCCTATGACCTTGAACCACTTGTCATAGAGTTTGCCACCGCGTGCAATCGAGGCATCATCGGCAAAGGCAAGAACGGGTTGGAACATCAGGGCAGCAACAATAGTTAAATAGATTATTTTTTTCATTTGAAGGCCTCAGCTTTGGTAGATTTGATTTTATTAGTGAATGGTCAGCTAATAATTTAAGACCAGCTTCTTTATGGCTGGATGGCAACCAATCGCTTATCGATTGATAATTATCAGTATAGCCTATGATTAGTAAGGAAAAGATAAAACATTCAAGTAAGGAATAGGATTGGTTTTCAAGACTTCAGTCAGTAATAGAAAACGCGTACAATCTTTTTTCTAAACATTCCCTCCATCTGAAATCAGAAAGAAGTGTGAATCATGCAAGAAGGTACTCTTTATATTGTTTCGGCGCCCTCCGGTGCGGGAAAAACATCGCTCCTGAAAGTACTGGTCGATGACCGTGATGACCTGAATGTCTGCGTATCACATACAACCCGTGCGCCCCGGCCCGGTGAAGAGACCGGCGTGCACTACCATTTTGTCAGCGTTGATACATTCCAGCAGATGGTTGCCAATGACGAGTTTCTTGAGCATGCCCAGGTGTTTGACAACTTCTATGGTACGGCGGAATCGTCAGTCCGTACGGAGCTGGGTGCCGGCAGGGACGTGATCCTCGAGATTGACTGGCAGGGTGCGCGCCAGGTACGCGAACGTTTTCCAGAGGCCATCTCTATCTTTATCGTGCCACCAAGCGTGGAGGCATTAAGGGAGCGTCTCTCTGGTCGTGGACAGGATAGCGACGAGATTATCGAGCGACGTATGCGCGATGCGATGAGCGAGATGTCGCATCAACAGGAGTACGATTTCATTGTCGTCAATGATGCGTTCGATGTTGCAGCGGAAGACCTGCGTGCAATCGTTCGTACCCAACAGCTCAGGGCAGGTAGGCAGGTCGACTTCGTACCAGCTTAAGTCCGCAGCACCACACCCGCTTCCTCAAGAAGTTTTTTCAGGCGCTTTTCATCGTAGCCGAAGAGTTTACGCTTACCGACGGTGATTACCGGTACGCCACGTGCCTTCATGCGCTGAAACTCGGCCCATGCCCTGTGGTTGTTTTCGATATCGAGTTCCTGGAAACGTACACCCCATTTTTTCATCACCTGTTTTGCCTGCCTGCAGTGGCTGCAGGCAGGCGCTGTATAGATGGCGATACGGGGCGCCTTTCCCTGGTTCATGATAGAGAAGGTTTTGCCGTGACCAGGTTACCTGGTCAGAATTTCCTCGGCCTCGGCATATTTGGCCGATGTCTTCTCAATGATCTCCGCTGGCAGCTCTGGCCCTGGTGGTTTCTTGTCCCAGTCGAGCGTCTCAAGATAGTCGCGCACGCTCTGCTTGTCGAAGCTCGGTGGGCTGATGCCCGGCTGGTACTGGTCAGCAGGCCAGAATCGAGATGAATCGGGTGTCAGTACCTCGTCGATCAGGTGCAGGGTGCCTTCATCATCAATACCGAACTCGAACTTGGTGTCGGCAATGATGATACCGCGCTCGCGTGCGTAGTCTGCCGCCTCGGTATAGATTTTCAGGCTCATGTCACGAACCTTTGTGGCCATCTCTTCACCCAGCAGGTCGATGGTCTGCTCGTAGCTGATGTTCTCGTCATGCTCGCCTACGGCCGCTTTGGTTGACGGGGTATAGATAGCTTCAGGCAGCTTGTCAGCCTGCTGCAGTCCGGTCGGCAGTTCAATACCACAGACAGAACCTGTTTTCTGATAATCCTTCCAGCCCGAACCAATCAGGTAACCGCGTACGATTGCCTCGATCGGCAGCGGCTTGAGACGCTTGACGACAATTGCCCTGTCACCGAGCTGTTCGCGTTGTGCGGCGTCCGGGACGACTGATTCAAGTGACATGTCACTGAGATGATTGGGAACCATGTCCTTTGTACGCTCAAACCAGAAATTGGCAACACGGGTCAGTACCTCGCCCTTGCCGGGAATAGGCTGTGGCAGGATGACGTCAAATGCCGACAGGCGGTCGCTGGTGATAATCAGCAAGTGCGCGTCGTCGATGGCGTAGATATCCCTGACTTTTCCGCTGTGCAGGAGTTCAAGGTGTGGCAAATTCGATTTGAGTAGTGAGGTCATAATGGTTGTAAATATTTCAGAACAAGGATCGGATTATATCCATAATTTTCCCTCCAGGGTAGACATGTTGGCTTTTTCCCCGGAAAGGTGGATGCTATGCTTTGTTGATCAGATTCAGAGCCTCAAAATTGTTGAAGAGTGAGAGAGATGTCCGATTTTCTGACCGCATTCAAGGGAAGATTTGTATCCACACTGCGCTGGCCGCAACTCGATGAGCTGTGGCAGCGTCTACGTCAGGATGCCGATGCAGGCTGGTATCTCTACACGGTTGGCAATCCGCCACCTTCGCAGCCCGCTGGCGAAGCAGGTGTAAGCAGTTTCATCGATGAGATTGATGACATTCTACGCACAGGCCACAAGGAGGACTATTGTGGCATCGTCTATGCTGATGACCTGCACAATCCCTCGCTTGTGAAAATCTATGATCCGGGCAACCTCGGCGTCTCGTGCGGATATTCAGACAATCCACCACCTCCGGGTTGGGTGATGAGTAAACTGCCTCCTGCTGATATCCTGCCGCCGGTGAAAAAGAAAAAATGGCAGATCTGGAGTGGTATCGGCAATCGCTGACTATTTCACTTTTCCCTTGTATGTTCCAGAGACGGTTCCTGTTTCAGTTCATGGATCAGGAACAGGGTGAAAATGATCAGGCCGCTGCACAGGAAGATGACACTCTCCCAGTCTGAATTAGCATAGACCCGGCTCGGTATGTGTGAGCCGAGCGCCCCACCCGTGTAGTAGAACGCAAGGTAGAGGCCATTGATGACGCCGTGATGATGATCCAGGCTGCGGTTCAGCAGTCCGGTCAGCGTTGTGTGGACAAGGAACATGCCGCCACAGAAGAAAAAGAGACTGCCAACGGCATAGAGGTAGTCGTCCTTGAGCAGGGTTACGGTGCCGATGATGTACATCAGCAATCCGGTGATCACCAGGCGTGTCTCCGGCTTGAAGCGTGCCTTGAGCCGGCGGATGTTCAGGCTGATTATCAGGCCAACCAGGTAACCGAGGTAGAGCAGTCCCAGTTCGACATTCGTGACGAGTGGGTCGATGCGGCGCATTTCAAACGGCAGCAGGGTTGTTACCGCGGTAAAGATGAAGAAGACGATAAAGGTCGTTGTGTAGGCGGCCCGAAAGCGGGGCAGGGCGAAGATATCTTTCGCAATTGACCAGCGAATACGTGCGAATCCGCTACCTGCTTCACGTGGCAACTTGTGCAGGGCGGGAATTGCGCAGAGATAGAGAAACGCCATCACCAGCGGCGGTGAGACGAGATCGAAGGATTCTGAAACCCAGCCTGCCATCATGCGACCAAAGAAACCACCAATGATGGTGCCGGCTATAGAGAGCCCCATGGCGTGTGGGCGGGCACTCTTTTCTACCGTGGCCGAGGCGTAGGTCATTGCTGCAGTCATCAGTGCCGGCAGCAGGAGTCCCAATGCTACGCGGGCGGCAAACCAGTTGCTGTAATCAGGCACTGCCCACATCCACAACTGGGTGATTGCGATGCCAATCGCAGAGACATAGAGCATGGTGCGTGTCGAGACTCCTTCAAGCAGATATCCATAGGCAATCGGCATGAGGCCCAGCGGCAGTAGTGTTGCCGTCATCAGCAGGGCGGTGTCGGAGGATTCTATTTCAAACAGCTGTGTCAGCGATGGCAATAGCGGCTGGGGCAGATGTAGTGCTGCCGGGGCAAGCAATGCAAGGTAGAGGATGACCAGTGGTGGGCGTGTGTTCAAACGCTGCGCGCCAAGGAGAGAGAATCGAAGGCGCGTAGTCCCCGGTAGCCACTAGGCGAGACTGTTTTTCTGACGTGCGCCAGCGCCAAAGGAAAA
>NZ_MPRK01000259.1 GCF_002021095.1 Solemya elarraichensis gill symbiont
ATTTTTCCTTTGGCGCTGGCGCACGTCAGAAAAACAGTCTCGCCTAGTGGCTACCGGGGACTACGCGCCTTCGATTCTCTCTCCTTGGCGCGCAGCGTGTGAAGTTAACGAATTCAGCCAAGACCGAAAAGCGCTTCTATATACTGTTGTGCTATTTTTCTTGGTGAGAAATCATTGGCCCTTTGTTTTAAAAACTCTGGGTCATGAGCTTGATTAAGCGACTCAATCATTGATGCTGCCAGCCTATCAACTGATCCAACATCACATAATTTTCCATATTTTCCATCTACTAGAATTTCACGTGGTCCACTTTCACAGTCAGTACTGACAACTGGCACCCCATGCGACAATGACTCCAGAATGACATTCCCAAAACCCTCATTATTAGATGAAAGAACGAACAACTCAGCGTTATCATAAAAAGAAGCGGTGTCTTTTCTAAAACCCGGCAGCTTGATTGAATCATTTAAATTGTATCGCTTGATGGTTTGTTCTAGTTTGTCCCTTAATCCACCTTCACCCAGAATCACAAGTTTTGCATTAATATTCTTTTGAACCAATGCGAATGCGTCAATAAGGATTTCATAATCTTTTGCCTTCTCTAAACGCCCAACAGACAACACTGTCTTTGATGAGCGCCACCAATCTATCAGTTCAGCATCAGTATCGCTTAAGATGGTTTTCTTTAGCTGACGTAAAGGATTGTAAATAACTTTAATATCGCTCTCATCAAGACCGGTTACATCACACATTCCCGCTTTCATACCATCTGATACGACGACAACTTGTGTAGCATATCTATATAAGTATCTGGATACATGCCTAAGTAACCATTTATCCCTTTTTGTCATTTCTGGTGCGTTTAAGAAGTTTGAATGTTCTGAAACGATCAACTTCATTTGGCGATGAAAAATATAACGTGCCAATATAGCAGAAGCTGTGTTGGGCCAAGATGACGCTATCATGGCATGAGGCTTTTCATTTTTAAGGTATTGTCCAAGCCTAAGAACCATTTCTCGTGGGCGTGATGAGCCTAATTCAAATATTTTGGATTGTTCTGAAACCTCATCTTTAAGGACTCCTTCATCACGACAGACTACAAAGTCAACGGCATAACCCATCGAAATAAACTCATTAGCGAGGGTAATTCTATTACGAGAGACTCCATTAGTAGAAAAGAAAGTTGTGAATAACGCAATTTTTTTCATTTAAACTAATATCCAAAGGTTGCAGCAATAATTATTAGTTGACCATGAAGTCTTTTATTGCACTTTTCCATCCGCTGTAGAATCTGTATCCAGAGCTAATCATCAATCGAACTATTGGCACAATCCGCCTTATCCGGTTTAATTTAAGAAGTTCCGACCGACTAATTGCTGCTTGTACACGCTGTATCTCCTGATTAAATCGTCTTTCTATTAGCTCTCTTTCTGTTAATTCATTCGCTAACAATGTCGCTTTGTGCTCTTCAAGCCATTCGTAAACTTTGTTTGAATCAGTGTCTAATGGTGCAGTTTTTTGGAATAGTAGACGCTTGAGTTCTCCCTTCTTAAAATATCTTATTGTAGTCGTATAACTTACGTTTAAAGCATTCATTGATGTAGCGTTTGAAGCATGCCTCCTGTAAAGGGCCATCACTTCACTGACTATTCGCTTTCTACCTATAATCGATGCGCATGAATGTAACCAACTATCATGGGTAATCGATGTATCATCAGGAATCGGGAGGCACAGTGCCAGGAACGAACCTCGAACAACTGTTGCCATCCCAGTAATAAAATCATGATCAAGATCGAAAACCTTTTCCATACGCTCAATCTTTGTTTGGCCTATCTCGGTCAAGTCTTCTGTACAATAGCTGAGATCATGAATTAATAGCTGAGTTTCTGGATGACGTCCGAGCACGTCAATACATTTCTCAATCTTTTCCGGAAACCATACGTCGTCCTGATCACTCAAAAATACTAGTTCGCCGGAACACTTGGATAATGCCCGTTCAAAATTTCTTGTATAACCTTGATTCTCTGAATTCTCGTGAATCTGGACTGCGAACAGCGCGTTGTCCTGAAAGGACCTGAGTATGTGAATTGTCGCATCCGATGACCCGTCATCGCTGACAATGAGTTCATCCGGGAGACGTGTCTGGACACAAAAACTGTCCAGTTGCTCCTGAATGTATTTCTCTCCGTTGTAGGTCGCCATGGCAATTGATATTTTCATTGAAAATCAATACCAATCAAACTTTCCCGTACTCTGGATCCACTGTAAATCAATATTAGAAAACCCATTATTAGAATATTTACGTTTATTATGGCATTGTCCGCTAAGAATTTATACTTTAACGGATTAACTTATTAACAACACGGTCGATCATAAGATATGGCTTCCATAGCTTAATGCTGTTTTTTTCATATAATGAGATATTTCTTTCGCAATAATAAATCCATGCATAGATGAACCAACATATGCCACTGAACTAATGATAGAACTAACTATCTCTGACAGCGAATTAGGTTCATCTAATATCAAAGGGGAAGATTGCATTTTTGATTTAATACTATATATGATCTCCTCATCGTTGTGACAACGACCTATTGCTACTAAAACAGGTCTGGCTTCCAATTTTTTAGCTATAAAATCGAGCTTTTTTGCCACGTAATCAAGTCCTTTTATGACATTACGTTCTTTTAAATGCACTACAAAAATACGCTCAGATTTTCCAAAAACATTATTGGAAAGATCAAGTCTTTTTGGCAATAGTCGTGCTGCTTCTAAAACAGTGTCAGGAATGACTTTGGCTTTTGCTTGAAGGTCGCGGCAAAATAATGCAGAACTTCTTTGATCACGAAATGCAATATATTGAGATGAATTAACTATTATTCGCGCCACTTCACTTGCTAACCCATGCATTGAATCCATAACTCCAGGGGCATTTATAACCAATGGAATATCGCGCTCAATTGCTAATTGGGCTGCACCCGCCCAAAGAGTAGGGTATGCGTGTGTTGATACTAAACGATAATCTTTAAGACTAGTACGCGAAGCACTGATAATGTTCCCGCCTCCAATTACGACACCATCTATACTCTTATCACGAAGTTCTTCAATTGACATTGTGGTGAGTGCATCTGGCCAAGGGCTTCCGCCTACGGGAGAAACATGAAAGAAATTATGATTCGGTAGTCGCGCTTCTATGATATGGGGAAAAAGGCAATCTCCAAAATTCTGAACATCAAAAGTTCCAAAATGTGCTAAATTCATTCCTGCTCTTCGACGTCACATGTGGGTTTAAGCACATCCCCTGCTGAGTTGACGATCATGTAAACTGTCATGATAAAGGTCTCTGTATTGTGATAGCTGCGGGCTCTTGCTGCTTGGAAACAATTTTTCAGCCCCTCGATCCGTGCATTGGTATAAGTTCAAGACCACCGTCTGACAAGCTGTCAAGCTGTCAAGCTGTCAAGCTGTCAAGCTGTCAAGCTGTCAAGCTGTCAAGCTGTCAAGCTGTCAAGC
>NZ_MPRK01000260.1 GCF_002021095.1 Solemya elarraichensis gill symbiont
GACTTGGATGTCCCGTTTTACATCACGAGATCAAAGACACGCTTGTGTCTAGCGCATTTTGTGCAATAGAGAGATAAGAATTGTGTATCGCTAGGCGCTGGTCATACTGTACCTTGAAGTAGAGTAAGCCCCCTACAAGCAAAATGATCCCAAGGATTGTTAAAAACACCCTGTTCCTAAGCCTCAGATTTCTGATGCTATCGATCATTATTATCGCTCTCCGAACCGCCTATTCTGAGACCTTCTTGTTATGCAATATCTATATTTGGTTTTTATTATTGGAAGCCAAGTGTTATCTAAACTTCTAAGGTTTTTTTATGCTAAACAATTTGTTTGGATAATTCCATAATAATAAAATGTTATTTTATTCAGCGTACTGGTTGAAATTTTTCTATGTGTTTAGATCATCTCTAAACTGTTTTAATCTTATAGCTGGCTGGACACCCTGATTCTGCAGAGGGCCGATGAGAATATTCAACGTCTGCTATTGGCCGAAAGCGGTCATTCAGCCTAGAGGGTCAAAATGTAGGTGTGGATGGCTGTTTCAAGACCGGAAATGGTAGGCCTAGCAAGCGCGAAATGTGACCATATAAGTGACCATTTGATGGAAAACGCTGTTCAAGATCGACTAGGAAGAACTGTAAGCTATTGAATAATATGGAGCCACTGGGCGGAATTGAACCGCCGACCTACTGATTACGAATCAGTTGCGCTACCAACTGAGCTACAGTGGCCGTGAGTTATTCTATAGCCAGACCCCTCTAGGGAACTTTCAATTAAAGCCTAATTATACAATAACTTATGACCAGATTGTGGCGCTGCACTCAGAGTTTAGTTGTAAGTGCTGAACCATCAGTCCCAGCAGGGTGTCCTGTTCAGTTTTGGGCTTGCATCATGCCTTCTTTGGTCGGCAATTCCACCAGCAGCCCAGCATCTTTCCAGCCGTTATAACCCGCGCGGTAGTAGTAGATCTTGCTGTAGCCCCATTTGACCGCCTCGCGTGCCGCTATCGAGCTCATCATGCAATCCTTTCCCCGGCAATGCAGCACCACCTGGTCGTCGGAGTCAGCCACCTTGGCCAGATTCTGAAGGGTGAACTTTCCGCCAGGCAGAGGCAGGCTGACCGCGCCTGGGATTCTCCCCGCTTGATACATGGGCGCGGGACGCACGTCCACGAACGAGATGCCGTCGGCATGCATTTGTTGTGCTGTTGCCGTATCAATAAAGGTGGTGCCTGCAACCGAAGCAGGGGCCGGGCCATCCGGTTCGCCAGCTGCTGCTGTCACTCCAGGTAACAGAATTAACAGGGCCAGTACAACTCTCTTCAACAGATTTTGTAGCATTGTCATGGTTTTGCCTCTTTATTGACTCTTCATGGGCATAAGTGAATCACAACGCAGATTCGATTGGATTGACTATTATCAAGTGATGTTGTTGAGGATCAATCACACAGGCTTATTTCAGGATCACCATCTCCGCTGAGTCGGCATGAGAATAATGTATACGAGTCCCGTTATTAGCCTGTTGTCGCCAGATTCAGCACCAGGTTATCTTATTGGACATTAGAGTTCTTGGTTTTAACTATGAATCGCCCGTTGTCTTACATCTCTTTCGGTGTCCGGGTCTTCTATACATTCTATGGCTTGAATAGTTTGAATGTATGAGTGTGGCAACCCTACTTCAAGTGCACCGATCAGAACGTGATTTAAGTACCAGGAGTAGGTTTTCATGTCCGGGTCAATTTTGGTCGCATAATAAGTGAGAGCCTCAATACTATTTCCATCAGCATCTTCAATAGAGACCAGTTTCTCCTCATAACCATATCCGAGTCCTTCTGCGTAATCTAAATCAGGCTTTTCATCCAGACTAATTTGAAAGACAGCTCCTATTACATCGTCATCAGGACGCTTTGTGTGGAAAGCATCACATTTACCTGAGCCATCATGACTAATTTTATGGAATCGAAGTGGATGTTCTCTGAGTGTATATATTCCCAACCTGTTTGCGCTCGGGGTTCGCTCTCTGAGCCGGGCAAGTGACATGTTAGAACCGTAAGCAAAGTATTTCATGGTTGGATAATTCTTATGCAGGCGGATGCTTATGTATATTGTATCTGCTTGTCATAGCCTGCCATAGATAAAATAATGCAAAGTCAGCAGGTTAGTTTGTGATCTTCATTCAGGCAGCGTTAGACGCACATCAAGCCAGGTTGTCTGTTCCTTCTAAATGAAAGCAGCACACATCACCTCTGGCGATTGCCTGAAACTCGGGTGGGAATAGCAGAGTATCAAAGTAAATAGTGGTGAAGCTCTGCCGTAAAGTCAGTTTGTTACAGTGAGGGCATTGAGTCACTTATTCAGGAGCAAGGCTTGTCATTTATTGACTGCAATTCTCGACTGAGTCAGGTGTAA
>NZ_MPRK01000261.1 GCF_002021095.1 Solemya elarraichensis gill symbiont
GATTGCTCGCTCAGGTAGCCAGGCTAAAGTTATCCTGAATACCTTAAAGCAGAGTGCTGAGAGTTCCTCCGGTTCTCGGGAAAGTAATCAGAACCGTAAATTGCTGCAGATACAGGATCAGCTCTGCACTCTGAATAGGAAACATGAGTTATTTAAACAGCAGATCCTGCCCTTGGGAAAAGTAGAGAAACGCGCCTTACGTATTTTGGACATCACAGAAGTGCGTCTGCCCTATATTCAACATGAAAACGAAATCACATTTTCTGTTGATTTTGGAGAAAAAATCCACCTATCTGGCAAAAACGGTAGTGGTAAGTCTACCCTACTGAAAGCTATCGCTGGGCGCCTTTCTCCCGTCCACGGAAACATTAATGTGCGTGCAGGCCTATGCTATCTAGATCAGCACTTTACGTTACTGGATAACACAAAGTCTATACTTGAAAACTTGGCTTTTTTTTGCTCACACCTAACGGAAACAAACCTGCGAACGCTGCTGGCAGGTATTGGACTAAAACGAGAGAAAGCAACGCAAGGGGTGGTAAACTTGAGCGGAGGCGAAAGGATGAAAGTCTCCATGTTAGCCATCAGCCATCAATCCGACAACACTCTGCTGTTGTTGGATGAGCCGAATAATCATCTAGATTTAGACTCCCGATTGATGCTAGCTCAAGCTCTGCATGACTTTAACGGCAGCGTGTTAATTGTTAGCCACGACAAAGACTTTATTGGCGATATAGGCATAAGTAGGGTAATAAGTATAGAAGGTTCGTAACGCTTCACCCGCGAAGCATTGACAACAAATTTGTGTGACAGAGTTAACTTGATCCCACATTCGACTTGAGTGATCTTTTTCAGGTGGCGATCTGGAGATATGAATAAGAAAACATTACCGCAACCGCCAGATTTCGACTCGCCTTAATAGGCAAGAGATATTATCCATTTTCTGTGGAACAAATTGGCAGAACTTGAAGATCGGCTTAATCCAAATAGCCGTAAATCTTCCGTGCCTTCATCCCAACAAGCTTTGCATAGTAAAGCTAAGAACACTTCGCCAAGCAGGAAGACATCTGGAAACAGGCTAGGAGCTCAACCATGACATAAAGGCCATCGCCGACAGCTTCATCCAGTTGAAGACAGTGCCACGGTTGAGCAGTATTTGCCAAACAAGACATGCCATTGTGATTGCTGTGTCATTTCAAATCTAACACCTAAACGTCATCAAGTTTTTGATTTACCCGATATCTCTTAAACTATTACTGAACATCAAGCCTTTATGGGGGAGTGCTCATGGTGTGGCGAGAAACATAAGACTCAGCTACTTGAGTACGTGCCAGAATCTCAGATGGACCCTAACTTACACAGTTTTATCGCAATTCAAGCCACACAGCAGCATCAAAGTATTGGAAAGATACAGTCTATGCTGAAAGACGTCTTTCAGCTTGACTTTTCAACAGGGTCGATATCATTAGCACAAGGTCGAGTCGCCGAGTATCTTGCTGACACTCATACCTATATCCACAATAAAGTAAAAGCATCTGCTCTGATTATGGCCGATGAAACCTCTCATCAGCGCAATAATGACAAACGATGGATGTGGGCAGCGCTCAGTAAAGATGTCGCAGTCTTCCAAGTCAACAGTGGCAGAAATCAACATGCAGCCCGGCGACTTCTTGGGGATGCTATCTCACATCTTTTAGTCACAGACCAATATTCCGCCTACAAATATATCGGTCCGTCATTCCACACCTAATGGTATTTTAAAATGTTGCAGATTACTCAGTTTGGGAGTTAGTTTTACAGAGCTCGTGATTTCTGGGTTTAATCATGCTAACAATGTAACGCAGCTGTCCGGCTCAGTGAGTTGCACTTAAGAGTTGAATCCGCGCTTCAGTTTATAGGACGATTTACCAGAACATCAGGTACAAATCTGGGCGATGCAACTGTATTTGCAAATATCGCTGAGAGTAGCGTGCAAGACGCACTCACAATCCTATACAGCCAGGACTCAGATTGGAATCACCTGATACAGGCCACCTATGATGACGTTATCGAGCGCGAAATTTCATTCCAGGAATTCCTGAGGCGATTCCTGTTTGACGAAATTGATGCATTTCCGATATCCAATATCTACCCGAAAGTTACAGTATCTCTTTTCCGAGTAACCGAGAATGCCGAATTGTCTCGGCTTGCAAATAACTTTAATGATGGAGCTATTCACCGGCTGGCGCTTAAGGGGGCTTCTAAAAATAGCTCCCAACAACGATAATAACTCAACACGAATGAGATCATAAGGAGCCCCAATGCAAACTGGATTTTTTGATCTAGAATCACGTCACGAACAGCTGGAAAGGCTCGGAGATCCACTTCCGAAGCTAGCAGAACTCGTTGACTGGGAAGGCTTTCG
>NZ_MPRK01000262.1 GCF_002021095.1 Solemya elarraichensis gill symbiont
AAATAGTTCCCCCTGGTGTGTTTATTCCTGTTGCCGAAGCATGTGGATTGATCGTTACCCTGGGTGAGTGGGTATTAGATCAGGCCTGCAGGCAGATCAGGGAGTGGCAAGATGAAGGCCTGACGATACCCGTAGCAGTCAACATCTCTGCACAACACTTCCAGTTGAGCAACTTTTCCGAACATGTCAGGCATGCACTTGAAAAACATAATGTACCACCGGAAATGCTGGAACTGGAGATCACTGAAGAGGCAGCCACTGCTCACCCTGAACAACTCGTCATGAGTATGCTGGCACTTAAGTCGATTGGTGTCACTTTGACCATCGATGACTTCGGTACCGGTTACTCTTCCCTCTCCTACCTGACACAGCTCCCGATTGACGCAATCAAAATTGACAGGGCTTTTGTCAGCAACATGGACGAGACCAACCACGACAAGGCCATCGTGCAGATGATCATGCAGCTTGCACAGGAACTGGGATTCAAGGTCGTCGCCGAGGGAGTTGAAACAGAGAAACAGAAAGAATTTCTGACCGATATGGGATGCGACCTGCTGCAGGGCTTCCTGTTCAGTCGGCCGATACCTGCGAGTGAATACCAAAAGCTGGTTCGTTCCGAACCTAACTGGCACCTCACCGTATCCAGTTGATCCAACTGGAAAGAATAAAACACCGTGATATACAAAAAAAGCCAGGGCAATCCCTGGCTTTCCTGATAGTGGTTGCAGCCTGTACCAGGCACTTAGCCTGATACAGAAGCTGTCGTGCTTACTCAGCCAGTGTCAAACCGCTTGGTACTGAGCGTGGTACGTCACTGCGCAAGTCAATGTCGCCCTTGTCAGTCAGTGCGTGCAGGAATGCAATCAATTGATCAAATTCAGTAGGGTTCAATGATACTGGCGTGTAATCACTTGCCGCACTTGCGATCGCCTCTACACTGGCCCAGTCATCCATAATGACACAGTCTTGAGCATCAAGATCACTCCTCGAAGGCATAACCGGCTTTGTGTAACAATCACCGTTATCACGATACTCACGAATTGCACCTTGCGGGGCCATGTGATGCCTGACAACATCCTCCAGCGTGTCATACGCGCCTGTATGGCCGTAAGGTGCAGTCAACGCAACATTACGCAGGATTGGTGTGCGGAATTTATACATGTCATTGGCATCTCCAGTCTCACGGAAACGACCAAAATCGTCGCGGCCACCAAGTCCATCACCTTTTCCAGGACCGATCTGCGGCATCGCAATCGCGTGGAAGTCCATGTCTGAGAATATTTCCCCATTATGACAATTTGAGCAACCCGCCTTGCCTTCAAACAGAGCTTTGCCTACTATCGCATCACTACTCATAGCATTGTAGTTACCAGCCATATAATCATCATAGGGACTGTTATCGGCACGCCATGCGTCAATCTCAAAAGCAGCTATTGCATTCGCGGCATGGGCATATGTGATATCGCCAGCAGAACTGACATCACTAAAGGCACCTATAAACAGATCAACATACTCGTCGTTAGCCTGCAGGCGCTTTGCCAAAAGTTCCCAGACACCACCGGGGCCAGCAAGGTTGCCTTCTGCGGCTGCCTTTGCAATATGATTTTCACTTCCCTGCCCAGCCATTTCGGCGCCACTTGTGACCGGGAACATAGCCTGAACAGCTACAATATTTTCCAGCGTGTTAGGCAGGTCCTGACCCGCAGGTGAGATGAAGCCGCTCGGAAATCCCTCAGCTGCCTCAACACGACCGTCATGGAAGATATGTGTCACCTCGGTACTGCCCAGCATGAAAACTGGTGGTGCATTACGCGGTACACGTTCATGTACGGCATGTTTCTTCGAACCTGTATCCCTTGTCACACCAAGGCCAACACCACCTTCACCAATCGGCAGTGACAGGCCATCGCCTGTATCAGCCAACGCATGGTGACAGGTTGCACACGAGATATTCTTGTTTCCACTCAGAAACTTGTCATGAAAAAGCAGTTTTCCGAGTTCGACTTTTGCCGTGTCTGGCGTACCGTTGTCGACAAAATCAACAGCGGTCGCTGTGAGTGGCAGTGCGAGAGCCAAAAAGGCCAGTTTTTTCATTGTTTTCCCCTCTGATTTTTTTAATCAGTAACCGATTTCAAGCATTCTGTAATAAACAGTTCAAATATTTAAAGGCCTTCTATGGCCAAGATGATTTCCAGGTTATTATTTTTTTATTCAGGCATGGTAATAGGGCGTATCGCACATTCTGGTGTGTAGTTGACGCCTGATTTCATGCATAAAAAAGCCACCCGTAACATCTGTCTGACTTTTCGGGTGGCTCCTCTGCCATCAGGTGCCAGGTTGGCGCCTATTAGGCCGGTGGCTTTGCGTACCCCTCTTTCGAACA
>NZ_MPRK01000263.1 GCF_002021095.1 Solemya elarraichensis gill symbiont
GCAAGTGCTCGGATTTCTTTTTCGTTCATCGTGCTTATCTCCCGTAGGGGTTAATGATAAGCAGATACACAAACTAATTTACAGTCTCCACAGATTCCGAAGTTTGCGAATCCACCAATCCCAAACATACCTACACAGCCAGCCGCCCTCGCTTGATCGGTTCTTTTCCCGCTGGCACCGATAGTCCAAAAATACATTCTGAGATCATCTGCCGACATTCCGATGCCATTATCTCTTATGATGCATTCCTCGGTAGTCACGCGGATAGAGATTTCATATGAAGCGTCACTTGAATCTTTTCCATCCGAATGTGCCTGCATTCGTACCGCATCCAGGGCATTTTGAACGTTTTCACGGAGGAACGCCAATGGCGTCTCGTACACGTGCTCCGAGATAGTCTTGTGAACATGCTTAAAATCCATTCCGACTGAAAAAGACTTGTTATTATTCATGTGGTGCACCATTTCTTTCATCTAGCAATTCTTTAAGACTCTTGTTTCCTGTTTCCAAAGAGAACTGAGTGGCTACACGAACAAATGCGGCAGGTAAGAAGTCGAATAGTTCGAGGGCTTCCCGTACCAACTCTTCTGCACGTTGAACATTTCCCTGCGTACGATTTACAGAAAAGCAGAGATAGAAGTCGTCAACTACGGCGTCGGCAAGCAACACTAGTTCTTCTTCAATGCTTACCGAATCATTTCGTTTCTGTAAGTCGTCGCTGTTTGCAAGAGCCAAACAAAGATGTTGTTGCGCCGAGTGCCTCACCTCTGGCAAATCATTTTTAATATAACGCTGCGCGATGACTTCTAGTCCAACCCAGTCGCTTTCAGCAGCAAACTGTTTCATGGTGGCAATGAATGTGTTTTCATTCTGTTGCAACGCTGGATTACAAAACTCCGAAGCAATTTCTATCCGCCTGCTTAGCTCACAAGAAAAATCCTTGTCGATGTTTGCGAACGAGTCGATCTGATCGGAAAATGAGCGAATCGGATGTTCGCACGCAAAAACTCTGTTCTTTAAAGGGGTGTTTGTAGAGAATGCGAGCAAAGAATTTCGTACGTTTAAGAAATTCGTTAAGACTTTCGCGTAAACTTCATCTTGCGTCGATTCAATTACGTTTGATGCCGCAATAATTACACGATCACCGAACGGAACCGGCACTTCGGTTATTGTCTCCGAAAGCAATGCGGCTAAATATGGCGAAAATTTATCAGCTGTACCACCCAGTTCGCGTATAGCAGCGCAAATCTCGGGAGGGCCGCCAGGAATCGTGCCACGTAGGCGTAATGATTTTGTTTCGGTCGTTTTTACTCTGAAAGTTCCAGAATGGCTGTCGTACTCGAAATATTCTGCGGTGCATTCAGACGCTGAAGGATCAAATGAAACGATCGAATATGAATTGCCGAACTGACGCCACGCATACCCAGCTCCTGCAGCGATTGCCAAACACGGTGCGGATGACGCAGAGTAAAGCAGCTTAACTTCTGGTTCGTGAAGGTGCCCTCGATGCAGAACGTCACACATAGGAAGAAAACGTTGGTCAAATGTGCGTTGATCAAACTCTCTTAACCAATTTGGTGGATGATGGAGCACACCGATAATAAGGCGTACATCACTCTTTCTAATTATCTCGCAAATATCAATAATGGGCTGGTCACCAACAATAATATTTCGTTCGTCTTCGTCGTTTCCGCACGCTAATGCTGAATTGAGACCAACGATTCCGATTGGAATATTACCAATGAATTTTTGCGAAAAATATGCCAACTCATCTTCGGTAATCTCTCTAACCAGATCTCTTGAATATTTTTTCCAAACTCATAATAGGCAGAAAGTCGATTAACAAGGATGGTACGTTCATTCGTGTTTGCGAGATACTTTTCAACATTCTCCGCATTTACGAACTCCCCCCGCGTCTCTATCAATGTCGTGGTTACCGGGAACCATGGATACGTCGGAACGCGACAAATCGAATACTTGTATTAGATCATCGAGAAATGTTTCAACAAGTTGATACTGTTTCGGTTTGCCACCGTAAGCTAAGTCTCCACTAACGATCACGAAGCTGATGTTGTGCAAATCAACCTTTCGCTTTTCGATATCGCGCACCATATCGCGCAATACGACGTTTTGACTCCACATTCGCATGAGTTGATTTCAGGTGTAAGTCCGAGATTAGCAGCCAAGAAAATGTGCTCATTTGACTGCTCCATCAAATAGCTTGAAAACTAAGTAGAGGCAGTATAAAGGGGGCTTCTAAAAATAGCTCCCAACAACGATAATAACTCAACACGAATGAGATCATAAGGAGCCCCAATGCAATCTGGATTTTTTGATCTAGAATCACGTCACGAACAGCTGGAAAAGCTCGGAGATCCACTTC
>NZ_MPRK01000264.1 GCF_002021095.1 Solemya elarraichensis gill symbiont
TATTTTTCCTTTGGCGCTGGCGCACGTCAGAAAAACAGTCTCGCCTAGTGGCTACCGGGGACTACGCGCCTTCGACTCTCTCTCCTTGGCGCGCAGCGAGGGGTCAATATTCAAGCGGCCTTATCTTCACAGAGTTCTTCCTCAGCTTCAATCATCATCTCCATGATGACTTCCATCGCGGCTGCATCTGTCTCTGCGACTTCACGCCACTCTGCGCAATCTACCTGCAGTGCTTCGTTAGTCATGATCGCCTCCCGGTTTGTTTAGTTATTAAGCAGATTCTAATACATGGTTTTGATTATTGTACTGATAAATATCAATTATCTGTAATTATTTTGGTAATAAATGTGGTATTTCAGCCAGATAGGCTCCAATAACGAGTTCTTCATCGAACTCTTTTTCTACTTTTAATCTGCCTGCAACTCCCATTTCCAGTTGTTTTTCCAACGGCATATCGAGAAACTGTTGCATCGCAGCAGCGAGTGATGAAGCATTTTTGACATCACACAGCAGACCGTTGACCCCCGCATCAACCACCTCGCGACAACCTGGAACATCTGTAGCGATAAGAGGACGACCTACTGCTGCTGCCTCAAGAAGAGCACGCGGAGTGCCCTCACGATAGGATGGCAGTACCACACAGTGCGCAGCATGGAGAAACGGCCGCACATCGTCAGTTTCACCAAGATACTCGACAATACCCTCTTCCACCCACGCAGCCACCTCCTCGTCTGCAAGAGCTGACCGGTTGGATGCTCCGAGTGGTCCCAACAGCTGGAAGCTGGTATGCGGATAGATTTTTCTGATCTGCCTTGCTGCATCAACAAATTCGACAATGCCCTTGTCACGAAGTAGTCGAGCAATCAACAAGAACTTGATGGGTTGCGACGCCGGGTACTCAGCTGCCATGAAACGCTTAAGATCCACCCCTGATCCCGGCAGACAGGCACTCTTCTCTTCTGCGACAAGCTGCCGCGATAAGAACAGATTGCGGTCATCAGGATTCTGAAAAAAAACCCGTGATGGCCAGCGCTGGGAATGTCGATAGAGTGTCTCAACGATTCGCATCAGCCAACTGCCACTCAAAAAAGCTGTTCCAAGTCCGGTAATGGTATTAATGACAGGAATCTTTAATGAACGTGCCGCGAAGCTGCCGTAGATGACCGGCTTGACAGTAAAGTGCAAAACAAGATCAGGCTGATGTTCGAGGTATAGCCGCTTCAGCTCTCTCATTGTCTGCAGATCGGCAAGCGGATTTGTTCCCTTGTTGTCCATCGGCTGCTCCACTACGTAGCAGCCAAGATCGGCAAGTTTTTCCGAACTGTCGTCACGCGGGGCGATGATCAATATGCGGTAACCATCCTGCAATAAGCGGCGCACCAGGTTGCCACGGAAATGATAGAGATTCCATGCACTGTTGGCGACGAGAGCAATCAGTTGTGACATCAGTTCACCACAGAAACAGCGTGTTCTGGTAAGGGATCCAGTTTCTTGCGTGTGTAGCAAAGTTGAGCCATACAAAAAGTACAGCCGCATAGCCAAGCACTGTAATCACTGCCAGTGTTTCGGGTGATATCTCCTTACGCAGCAAAAATGGCAAACGTGACAGCACGACCACTTGTAAGGGTGTCAGGTAAAGAGAAAGCCGATCGACCGCAGTCGATGCAAACTCAACCAGACCAACCGCAACAATTGAGCCAAGCGCCATCCAGTACCAGAATCGACCTTCAGGGAAGGCGACCCGCCAGCGCTTGTGGAAAAAGAGCAACACCAGCCCCGGCAACAGGTTCATCAACACGCGGACTCGTGCCCCGGACGATTGCATTTCCGCATCGACATAGTTAACCCACATGGTGTCGATGGTATCAGCAAGCGTCAGGGTCCACAGGCCATAGAGGACAGAAAAAACTGCCAGGGTACGATAGAGCCAGTTGCCCGTGGTCACAAAAAGGCCCAGTGGTACCAGGATCACCGCACTCTTGTGAAACATGGCTGCGATACCGATAAAAATCAGAAAGCGCCACAAATGCCTACGCTCTAGCCAGATCAGTGCCCAGAATAGCAGACCGAGTGCTACACCCTGGCGGGTATAGCCCATGCCGAGCACGATCACCAGGTAGGGTACCGCAACCGCAAAGCCAAGCCATGGCGACGGTTGCTGGCGGCAGAAATTGATCAGGCCAGAAACGCATATACCCGCACACACAAGGTTGACGAACTCCATTCCCCAATCATTGTTCGCAGCAATCCAGTTGAGAATTGCATAACCCGGATCACCCCCCCTTGCCGAGAAGAATGTCTTCAAGATCGAAATGTAACGCAAACTTGTAGTGCTTGAGATAATTGCCCCAGTCGCCGCCCACCTCGAATCGAAGA
>NZ_MPRK01000265.1 GCF_002021095.1 Solemya elarraichensis gill symbiont
GCAGGGCGTCCGGGGCAATAAAGGCTGTCGAAGATCGAGTGTAAAAGGGAGACTTGGATGTCCCGTTTTACATCACGAGATCAAAGACACGCTTGATGATTATCGGCAGCGGGCAAAATGCCGATCTGTACGTACTACTGTTGCCTATGTCCCAGGACAATTACCTGCTGTCGGTACTCGCTTATTTGGGTGGATTTTCAGCAGCAACCGGCATGGTCATCGTGGCAACGCTGGCGCTGAGTACCATGGTGTCCAACGACTTGATTGTTCCGGTACTGGTGCGTTTTTTCAGATCCGATTCCGAACAGCAGATGTATCACTCACTGTTGATTATCAGGCGCGCAACTATTCTGCTGATTTTACTACTGGCTTATGTATTCTATGCAGTTGGAGGTACTGAGCGTTCCCTGCAAAGTATCGGGCTGGTCTCCTTTGCGGCGGCAATCCAGTTTTTACCGTCATTTCTTGGTTCGGTGTACTGGTATCGTGGACATAAAAACGGTGCAATAGCCGGTTTGCTGATTGGTATGTTGATCTGGTTTTACAGCTTGCTGTTACCGACGCTGTCCGGCCAGTCATGGATGCCGGAATTTTATATTGAGCTGCTCAATAACAGCCAGTCGCTTTTCAATCCGCAGGCGCTATTTGGTTATGCGATGTCTGACTCGCTGACCCATGCTGTATTCTGGAGCCTGCTGTTAAACACGCTCTTATATATATTTATTTCGTTGCGCTCTCATCACAAAGTGGTGGATCGATTACAGGCAGCAGTCTATATCGACCAGGGTGAGAGCTTTAATCAACCCGAGAAAGACTACCCATTCCAGGTGGGTGACCTGTTTGAGCTGTGCAGCCGATTTACCGGTGAAGCACGCAGCCGCGAATATTTTTCCCGCTTTGGTTATCAAATAGACCGCTCTTATTCGAAAAAAATTGCGAGTAGCCAGTTCACCTTACTGGCAGAAAGGTTGCTTGCCAGCAGTATCGGTATGGCCACAGCCAGTTCCCTGATCCGTTCATTAGCACTGCCGCAACCGGCATCCAGGAAAGGGATCTATGAGTTTATTGACCAGACCGGGCAGGCGATAGAATTCAATCGTGAGTTGTTGCAGGTCACGCTCGATCATATTGATGAGGCAGTCAGTGTTGTTGACAAGGACTTGAGCCTGATTGCCTGGAATCGCCAATATATCGATTTATTTGAGTATGAAGCAGGTTTTATCCGTGTTGGTAAACCGGTGAAGGATGTTATCCGTCGAGCACATATGCCGGATGGCGGATATATCACAACCTATACGGATATCACGCCGCTAAAACAGGCTGAAAAACACCTGGCAGCGATTAATGAAACCCTGGAAGCGAAGGTGCTTGAACGAACCGAAATGCTTTCCGATGTCAATCAGCAGCTCGAAGAACTCCTCGATACACGTAAACATTTTCTGGCTGCTGCCAGCCACGATTTAATTCAGCCGCTGGGAGCCTCCAAGCTCTACATGGGTGCGCTCAAGGAAGACCTGTCTGGTGATGCGGATAAATTCAGCATGGCTGACAATGCCTACAATGCGATCATTACCGCTGAATCATTGCTTAAATCATTGCTCTATCTTTCTCGTATGGACTCAGGTCTTCTGACGCCTGAACTGGATGAGTTTCCCCTGGAAGAGTTATTTGCTTCGATTGAAAACGAGTTTGCTCCTCGTGCTGAACAAAAAGGGCTACAGTTGCGTGTATTGCCGACCAATTACCTGACCCGTTCAGATCGTTCCCTGCTGATGAGTCTGCTGCAGAATCTTGTGGCCAATGCGATTCGTTACACAAAGCAGGGCGCAGTTATGGTGTTATGCCGGCAGCAGGCAGGGCAGCTTGTTATTGAAGAACGCGATAGTGGCGATGGTATTGCCGAGGAGAGGCAGCAGGAGATTTTTCAGGCTTTCAAGCAGCTGGACAATGGCTCGGTCGAAGGTGTCGGTCTGGGCCTGGCAATCTGTCAGCGAGCAGCCAACTTGTTGCAGCATTATTTGCGTCTGCGTTCATGTCCGGGCCATGGTAGTACGTTTAAACTGTTCATTCCATTAGCTGGTAAACAGGCATTTCAGTCACCTGATGTGGTTGATACAGGCTCGGTTGGCGACCTTGCCGGTCTGCGTGTCGCCTATATCGATGATGACAGTCTCCTCCTTAATGCCACACATGACCTGATGAAGCGTTGGGGCGTCGATGTGACCATTTCCGAAAGCATTACGGAGTTCAGGATCATGGCTGCGGCAGGCAAGCAGTTTGACGTGATACTGATGGATTACCAGCTTGGTGAGGGTGCCAATGGCCTCGAATTGCTCGAGCTGTACCGGCGTGAAGTCAGCCAGGATTTCCTTGGCATTTTGGCAACAGCCAAACAGAGTGAGGAGTTGAGGTCTGAAGTAGAGCAGGCCGGTTTCAAATTCCTGGCTAAGCCCCTGGGGCCGGCAAGGTTGCGCTCGGTGCTACAGTCTTATGTGAGGTAGCGGTTACGACTGATCTGGTTGAACCGCATCTGGCTGGATTACGTCTGGAAGCTCGAGCTGATTTGCCGCGATGACTGCCTGGGTGCGATTGCGTACCCCGAGTTTCCTGAAAATGGTGGTCAGGTGGGCCTTGATGGTCGCTTCTGTCACGCCCATGCTGTCTGCCATGGTTTTACTCGGTTTTCCCTCTTTGAGCAGATGCAATACCTTCATCTGTACGGGGGTCAGATCCTTAAAGCCCTTCACCAGTTTTTCATTGCAATCAGCATCACTGCAATCCGGAAAACAGAGGTCGCCCTGAAGGATTTTCATGATTCTCGTTGTCATGGAGTCAATATCCATGCTCTTGGAGATGAAGCCACTGGCGCCGTACTGTCTTGTCTGCTTGATAATACTGCGCTCATCGCAGGCTGAAATGACCGCAACCGGTAATTCGCTGTAGCGTTTCTTCAGGCTAAGCAGTCCATCCAGACCATTTATGTCTGGCAGTTTCAGGTCCAGCAGTACCAGGTCGGGCTGGATGACCTTGGTTTTCAACAGGTCAATCAGGTCCTGGAATGTGTCGGCTTCGTCGATAATGAACTCCTCAGGCAAGCGTGTCAGCAGGCTGATTAGTGCAGTTCGAAACAGCGGGTGGTCGTCAGCAATAATGATATATGTTGGCATGAAACTGATTTGATCAGTCATTGAAACTGAAGTCAAAGATTTAGGAGTTTCTGATTAAGTCTGGATGAAGAGATTGCCGATCAGAATGCGTCAGTTCAAGGCGCGAATCGCACGTAATAGCAGCGCTATTGTTCAGCGCATCCCTGCGCTTCACCCCTTCAGGGCTGGCGCGAAGAACGCTCCAAGCGTTCTTTATGCGAGGATTTGCATCGCAGAAATGGCGTATTCTGGCGGCAAGGTCAAAATTCATGACTTGATCAGAGGCTCCTTAACTACGGAATCAGATGTTCACCCAGTTAGTTTACTCGCATTAGACTAAAGTCTAACTGCTGCCTGTT
>NZ_MPRK01000266.1 GCF_002021095.1 Solemya elarraichensis gill symbiont
TGGTGTCGCTTGGTGTCGCTTGGTGTCGCTTCTGCGTGGTTTTACCTTGATTCGCAGCTGCCTGATGCCGAGGCACTGCGTGATGTTCGCTTGCAAATACCCCTGCGTATCTATTCAGCCGAAGGAGATATGATCTCGGAATATGGTGAGAAACGTCGTGAACCCCTGACACGCGAAGAGATTCCGGATGCGATGGTGAAGGCGATTCTCGCTGTTGAGGATTCCAACTTCTACACTCATCCGGGTGTCGACTATAAGGGCCTGCTGCGTGCTGTTGTCAGTCTCATCAAGACCGGGCGCAAGAAGCAGGGCGGCAGTACCATCACCATGCAGCTGGCGCGTAATTTTTTCCTCTCGCCAGAGAAGAGCTACAAGCGCAAAGTCCTGGAGATTCTGCTCGCCCTGCGTGTTGAGCGGGAGCTTGAGAAGGATGAAATCCTCACTCTCTATTTAAACAAGGTTTACCTGGGGCACAGATCCTACGGCATCACGTCGGCGGCACATACTTACTATAATAAAGAGCTCGACGAGCTGAGCCTGGCCGAAATTGCCATGATCGCGGGCCTGCCCAAGGCGCCATCATCGAATAATCCGCTGACGAATCCTGAGCGTGCGCTGAAACGCCGCAATCACGTTCTCAAGCGCATGCATACACTCGAGCATATCAGCGATGCCGTTTACGAGGCAGAAACAGCGAAGCCAATCACAGCTTCTCGCCATACGCCTGAAATCGAACTCGGAGCAGCCTATATTGGCGAGATGGTGCGTGCCGAAATGGTCGAGCGTTTCGGTGATGCTGCCTACACCGGCGGTTTTCACGTGCATACAACAGTCAAAAACCGACTGCAGCGAGCTGCAAACAAGGCGTTGCGATCAGCGCTCGATGCCTATGACATGCGCCATGGCTATCGCGGTCCCGAGGCGCAGATAGCTGGTTGGCAGGATGCGAATGAGCGTGCCCGACAGCTTGGCCGGTTGCTGGCAGTCGGGAAATTGCTGCCCGTGATTGTCGTGGATATACCCTCGGAGCGTGAGATTGTAGTCGAACACGCAGATGGAAGTCGACGCACGATAGGCTGGCAAGGACTGCAATGGGCTTCGCCCTATGTGTCAGTCAACCGTCGCGGCAAGGAGCCGAAGAGAGCGGCAGATGTTGCCTCTCCGGGAGACCTCGTTCGTATCGCTTATGCGGAGAACGAAAAGGATGACAAGGGCGAGTTGCGCAGTTACTGGCGACTTGCACAGATACCCAAGGCACAGGGTGCACTTGTGTCACTCAATCCGCATACAGGAGCAGTGATAGCGCTTGCAGGCGGCTATGCTTTTTTTCACAGCAAATTCAATCGTGTTACCCAGGCATCGCGCCAGCCTGGCTCGGGTTTTAAGGGCTTTATCTATTCGGCTGCGCTTGCTGCGGGCTATCAGCCGTCGAGCATTATTAATGATGCGCCAGTTGTGATCGAGGATGAAACGCTTGAGGAAGGAGTTTGGAAGCCATCCAACGCTAATCGAAAATTCACTGGCCCTACAGCATTACGACAGGGGCTGGCCTTCTCCAAGAACCTGATTTCGATTCGCCTGTTACGCAGTATCAGTATCGATTTTGCGCTAGATCACGTCACTCGCTTTGGTTTTGAGAAGGAGAAGTTGCCGCGTGGCCTCGCCCTTGCGCTCGGCAGTGCCGAGGTGACGCCAATGATGATGGCTCGCGGCTACAGTGTCTTTGCCAACGGTGGTTACCTGGTGAATCCTTACCAGATCGTACGTATCGAGCAGGAAGGTGTCGGCACGATTTACCGGGCGAAACCGCTCAGGGCCTGCGAGGTGTGCCCCACGGACGAGCAGGCGCCGAGGACGGTGAGTGTGGAAAACCGCTATTTAATCTACTCGATGATGAAGGATGTCATCAACATGGGTACGGGCAAGGATGCGAAAGTACTCGGACGCAAGGATCTTGCGGGTAAAACAGGCACGACAAACGACTATAAGGACGCCTGGTTCAACGGCTATAATGAATCACTGGTTGCAGTTGCATGGGTTGGTCTTGATAACTCGTTGTCACTCGGCAGGCGCGAGTTTGGTGGACGAGCGGCGCTGCCTGCCTGGATAGATTACATGCGCGTGGCACTGGATGGCGTCGCGGAGACCGAACCGCTGCAGCCTGAAGGCATTGTCCATAACGGCGCTGACTTCGAGGACGTTACGGTCGAGGCGGATTTTCAATCCGGAGCTCCTTGATGTGCTGGACGAACAGCCACAGGCGGAGGATGACCTGTTTTAATGAGAACAGGAGTAAATCCATGAAGCAGAAGATTGCCGAAGAGGCTGCCCGGCTTTTAACAGAGGCGGGTACAGT
>NZ_MPRK01000267.1 GCF_002021095.1 Solemya elarraichensis gill symbiont
AATTTGGAGCGGGAAACGAGATTCGAACTCGCGACCCCAACCTTGGCAAGGTTGTGCTCTACCAGCTGAGCTATTCCCGCGTTGAGGCCGCAAATTGTACGGTTTCCGGCCTCTATGTCAAGCCTGTTTTTTCAAATTTGTGACAATTCCTACAGAATGCAATAGAGCACCACGGGGATCACGAGAATACTGGAGACATTTCCCAGTAATACGATCGATGCAACCTTGTCCGGTTCCTGCCCATACTGCTCTGCAAGCATGAAATTGAGAACTGCCGGTGGCAAGGCGCAAAAGAGGATAAATTGCGCTGCCTGCATTCCCTCAAGTGAAAACAGGGGAATTAGCATCAAGCCGACAAGCAACGTGGCACTGACATTGAGCACATTTGCCACTATTGCGAGGCGAAAGGGCGTGACGTGCGTCTGGGCCACGCGTGCACCGAGAGAGAACAACAGCAGCGGGATCGAAATCTGGCCAAGCATACTGATTGCATCCCCAAGTGGCTCAACCAGCTTGATACCTGCAAGATTGACGAATATGCCGAGAAAGGCGCCCCAGAACATCGGCAGGCGAATCAGCGGCTTGATATGAAAATGCGCCGCCAGTATCCAGCTGCCGAAAGTAAAATGCATAAAATTCTCGACGATAAAGAGCACGGTCGCTGCAGCCAGTCCCTCTTCACCGAAGGCAAATACCGCGAGCGGCAGGCCCATGTTGCCCGAGTTGTTGAACATCAGCGGCGGTACAAGCGTTTTGACATCTGTCTTCATCACTCTTGCCGCCGCCACGGCGATCACGCCCGTGATAAGAATCACTACAACTCCCGCTGCCGTCAGGCTGGTGTAGCTGAGCAGGTCGAAGTCGGCATCTGACATCACCGAGAAGATCAGTGCCGGTGTGAATATCTCCAGGTTGACCCTGTCGGTGAGAGAGAGATCGGTACCGCCCCGCCGGAAACGTGCATAGAGATATCCGCTGACAGCAACCGCGAAGACTGGGAAGATGATACCGAGAACAACGAGGACGCTATCCATGCCAGCTTCAGCCTCGTCTCATAGCGTAGAAGTCATCAACGAAACTGCTGAGCCGCTGCTCTTCAATCGCGCTTCTGATGCCTCGCATCAACGACTGGTAATAGTGCAAGTTGTGTATCGTATTGAGCCTGGCACCGAGAATTTCATTGCAGCGTTGCAAATGGCGCAAATAGGCACGACTATAGTTCTGACAAGTGTAGCAGTCGCAATCAGGGTCAAGCGGACCGGTATCCTTGGCATATTTTGCGTTCTTGATGCGTACCTTGCCGGTATGGGTAAAGAGGTCGCCATTACGAGCGTTGCGTGTCGGCATAACGCAGTCAAACATGTCGATACCGCGTTGTACCGCCTCGACGAGGTCTTCCGGAGTGCCGACACCCATCAGGTAACGCGGCTTGTCGGCTGGCAGCTTGTCAGAGAGAAAATCGAGTATGCGCCAGCGATCCTCCGGGGGTTCGCCAACAGAGAGACCGCCTACCGCATAGCCGTCGAAGCCGATCTCCATCAGGCCTTCAAGCGAGCGCTGTCGCAAATCCTCATAAACTCCGCCCTGAACGATACCAAACAGTGCGGAGGGATTATCACCATGCGTCGTCTTACTGCGTTTTGCCCAGCGCAACGACAGTTCCATCGACTCTTCAGCGACCTCTTGGGTTGCCGGATATGGCGTACATTCGTCGAAAATCATCACCACGTCAGAGCCCAGCTCGCGCTGAATCTGCATTGACTCTTCGGGGCCCATGAAGACCTTGTCTCCATCAATCGGAGAACGGAAATGAACACCCTCTTCGGTAATCTTGCGCATGGCACCGAGTGAGTAGACCTGAAAACCACCGGAATCAGTCAAAATGGGACCATCCCAGTGCATAAAGTCGTGCAAATCACCGTGTAGACGCACAATGTCTGTTCCGGGACGCAGCCAGAGGTGAAAGGTGTTGCCAAGAATCATCTCTGCACCGACTGAACGCAACTCTTCCGGTGTCATCGCCTTGACGGTGCCATAGGTACCAACCGGCATAAACGCGGGAGTTTCCACCGTACCGCGAGTAAACACCAGTTGACCCCTGCGGGAGCCAGCATCTGTATTATGAATGTTTTGATGCATTGCAATATTCACTTGACTTTTCGATAGCACCTGTATTAGTATATCTGCATACGCTAATCCTCCTCCTTTAAATTAGCGTATATTCCTCCATCCTTCTTATGGTGGTTTTTGGCGCGGTATCTTACCGCGCCTTTTTTTGCGCTGCAGTATAGAAATAATTAGTATTAACTCTATCCTTT
>NZ_MPRK01000268.1 GCF_002021095.1 Solemya elarraichensis gill symbiont
GGCGCTGGCGCACGTCAGAAAAACAGTCTCGCCTAGTGGCTACCGGGGACTACGCGCCTTCGATTCTCTCTCCTTGGCGCGCAGCGGTGGCTGAATCCCTCGACGAGTGGCATTGGCTCATTTACCCATGGGCGGTGGTGGAAGATGTGGGTGGTTTCCTGAACGAAATGACACCCCCGCCTGATGATGCAAGCCATGCGGCCGATTGGCTTCAAAAAACCTATGGTTTGCAATTACCCGATGATCAGTTGAACCATTTGCTGAGCTTGATTCCAAAGAAATCCGAATGAAGAGTCATGCACAGCGCCCTTTGACTTTCGCAGCACAATAGAAAATCGTTTTTTCACTGGCCCCAAAGTCTGGTACAGCAGAATCGAATACTATTCAAATTCCATCATTTTATAGATTCTCGCTGCGTTCCTTAACGAAAGCTCTCTAAAGGTTTTCCACTGCATAAAGGCAGACTGATCGATTTGATAGGCATCCGTTAAATCCCCACCATCGTCAAGAACCTGTTCAACTTTATCTTGCATATACACCAGGTAATCTTTTGTGAAATAGGTGACTGTCTGCAGGTCAGTTATATCACCATGCCCCGGAATGATTACACCCGGGTTTAATGTCTCAAGTTTGTCCCAGTTTTCTATCCATTCCCTGACGTTTGTATGCTCCAGAATTGGCAACATGCGCTCATTAAAAGCAAAATCGCCAGATATCAAGAGATTGTCTTCAGGCAACCACAATTGAATGTCATCCGGACTATGTGCATTACCAAAATGCTTTAATACAATTTTTCTTCCTTTAACCGGAAGAAGATACTCTTCACTAAACGTATGATCGGGCATTAACAGGCGAGATTTGAAAAACTTGTCCTTTAAACTATTCCTGGCCTGTTCAGTCACTTGTGTTGATGTATGTTCCAGGATCTCCGGCGTGTTGTCGTGTGCAATAATTTCAACGCCCTGCTCCTTCCAGTAACTACCACCAAATACAGCATGTCCCTGTGCGTTTTCATACACCAGGTACTTGACTGGCAAATCTGTAATCTTCTTGATCTCCTCGTGCATCGCCTGGGCGAGTAAATAACTGCCTCCACCATTAAAAACAACAACAGCATCATCAGCGATGATGAAGCTCAGGTTATTATTGTGACCCGAATTTTCATAGGTCGACGGTTGTGGCGCACCAATTGCAGAGTAGACACCATCCACAATTTGTTTAGGCCGCTGGTACAGGAGTGTTGTGCTGTCCAGGGTGCCCATGTTCAGGTCCAGGCCTTTTTCTTTCCAATCAAAATAACCTTCGTCATAATTTCTTACATTGGTATAGCCCATATCCATCAATGTTTTTGCCGCCAGGGGACTGCGAACATTCGTGCCGCAATAAACAACTATAGGTGTATCAAGTGAAGGGGCTGTTTCTGCAATGCGGAACTCCAACCAGCCCCTGGGAATATTGACATTCTGATATAGCCCGAGGGTTCCCAGCAGTTTGACTTCAAACTGTGTCCTCACATCAATAATGACTGCATCTGGCTGCTTGTCGATGAGTTGTAATATCTCATCAGATGAAATACTGGTAATCGCTTGATTGGCTGAGTCGAGGATTTGTTGCCCGGTAACGGGGGCATCTTGGGCAAATATAGCGTTTGAGAAACACAGGCAAAGAATAAGTAATCGAGTCTTCAAGGTTTAAGGCTCCTGCTTCAAATCATTCGTTCTGAGGCACCGTCAAACGGCACATTAAATAATCAGGCTCAGTGTAACAATATCCTCTCCATCCATTGGCACACACTGCATGCTGGAAATTTGTTTTAGCATAAATTGCGATCAATGGGATCAGACACGATTGCTCTCCCCCTGCCTATCGAGTTAGTATTGTGTAATATACTTATATTTACTAGCTATTGTAAGTGGAATCAAATGAACGCAACTTATTTAAAGCAGGCCCTGTTGCTGCTCACTCTTTTGCTACCACTGGGTACCGCAAGGGCTGAAGTCATTGTCTTTGTACATGGCTATCTGGGCAGTGCCCATTCATGGACTACAAGTGGTATTACTGCCGAGCTCAACAAGGCTGGCTGGGCCCATGTCGGACTGCCTGCAAACGGTGATCAACCAAAGGCTGACAAGTCATTTTATACCGTAGAGTTACCTTCGCTTGCGCCAGTAACAATGCAGGCAGGCTGGTTGAAATCGATTGTTGACGAGATCACCCTGAAAAATCCGGAACAGAATCTTACGCTTGTGGGTCACTCTGCTGGTGGCGTGGTATCCCGGTTAATGCTGATTCAGTACGGCGAAGGCCAGGTAAAG